>CAZANK010000671.1:0-2165 GCA_964486235.1 uncultured Prolixibacteraceae bacterium
CCGATCGGATATTTTCGCATGGTGCTTAGCCTTAAAAACACGTTGTTTTTTCAGGAATAAAGATAATTTCGCTAAATCGATTGGCACATATTGAAACGAAAGCAAATAAAGCCCTTACATGACAAGCCGTGTATCACGCTTGTATCTTTGATCTGAAGGACCTATTTATGTTATTCTTATTCTGCTTCCGGATAAGGCATAATAGATGATATACAGGTAAGCTGGTAAGCACACGAGATAAGCGACCTGATAGGAGGTTTTTTCAGCGGCATAGCCGAATAACAGTGGAAGAAAAGCACCTCCAATAATTCCGGTCACCAGCAAGGAACTCCCGGCTTTTGTAAATTTACCCAAGTCAGCGATGGCAAGCGGCCATACAGCCGGCCACATCATCGCATTGGCAAGGCCCAAAAGGGCAACCAGATAAATGGCCGTTTTTTCCGGAACGGCAACAATAGCCAAAGTGACGATCATACCGGATACGGTTGACAGCAATAACGCTGCCTGCTGGCTTACATAGTTAGGTACAAACAGCACGCCCAACAGGTACCCGGTAACCATTCCCGCAGATGTAAACCAGATATAGTTCTCCGGAGAAGGTAAATTCAGGATCGTGGCATAATCGTTAATGGTTCCCATAGCAATCGTTTCAGCACCAATCACGAAGAATATTGCGACAACCCCCAGCAGTAAATGCGGGAACTGGAAGATACTGGTTTTGGACTTTGACCAGGTCGCAGCTTCCGGGATATCTTCGCTTTCATCTTCCTCGCCGGCAGCCTTGATCCCGGGGAGGGGTGAAAAGTAAAATAAAAAGCCCATCCCCAGCAAAGCACCAGTAATCATGTAAAAAGGCAGGATTGTATCCTCGATCCTCACGTTGGCCAGGTCCATAAATAACGCCAGTATCAGGGATGCAGCCGCGTAAGACGTTTTATTGCAAATTCCCATCAGTGCAATTCTTTTTGCCGCGCTTTCTTCCGGGCCGACAATCGACACATACGTATTCACGGCCCCTGTTAAAAGGGCCTGTCCCAGCCCGCTTATGAATAATGCCAGAAGTAGCAAGGGAAAACTGACTGATTTTGCAGCAGTAGTTATCAGGAAAAATCCGGTTGCCATGATCATGAAGGCGATTACCATTCCTCCCTTGTATCCTGCTTTTTTAAGAATTTCGCCTGATAAAGCCCCGAAAACAACAAAGGCTGAAAAAGTGGCGGTCATCACCAGGTATGACATTGCCGTCGATATCTGAAACGCCTCTTTTACAAAAGGGATAAAAAAAGCGTTGATTCCAAGGGCAAAGCCCAGTACCGCGTACATGACGCCGATCAGCAGCATCGGGACAATGATATTTTTTTTTGAAGTATCCATGATAAAACAGATTTTCAGATGTTCATATTTTTAGATTACAGGATTACTAAGGCTAATTTTCAAGGCCTGAAAAAGGGAAACTTGTTTCATAAAATATTGTCAACTAGTTATTTAATAAAACCTCATATTCTGTCGTTGTTTTAACTCTGAGTTCAGCGCCGGGAGCAAGCTTGGCCGGGCAACCTCCGCAGGCCTCCATCTCCATAAATCCGGAAGGGTCGCAATAAAGTCCAACGCGGCGATCACCCCATTTTCGGATGTGCCTGTTAAATGGAAGCGGCGATACGATCGCGACAACAAATCTGTTAACTCACTTCCGGTCATGCTATTTGCTCATTCTTTTTTTCAGATCGTTCAGTATAAATGTCTTTGCTTTGTTTGCATAATCCATGTTCGCTTTGACAGCCGACTGCGCATACCATTGTTCCCCGTCAAAGCGTGTCATATCGACGCCTTCGGGTGCAAATGCCATCATCAGCGAAGTTTCCTGTTCGCCGGCATGGTCGATCGGCCATTGTTTCTGGGCTTCACCGCTCATAAAAGGTTCTACCCGTATCCAGTTAAACGGGTCCGAACCTGCTTCGTGTTCTTCATAATAGTTCGCCGAAGCCGTATCCTCTCCCCACCAGCCGTCGCCTTTTTCATGTTCAATAAAAGCAAATATCTCTTGTTTGGCTGCCAATCTGAAAGCAAGGTCGGTAGGCATTCCGCTTACAAAGTTTTCACTCTGATGATGAAAAAAGACATAGATATTCCGAAAGCCGATACGCAACAGGTTATAAAATAACTGG
>CAZANK010000672.1:0-2163 GCA_964486235.1 uncultured Prolixibacteraceae bacterium
GGCCGAAATTCCGACCAGGCAATACAAACCATTGATATTGGTCAGCAAAATCGTGCCAAGCGAGAGTACCGTTCCTCCGAAGGCCAGGCTCATCAGCAGTTTTCCGGGTCGGATATACTTCAACAGGAATGTACAGATAAACCTGGAAACCAGGAAAATGGCCATCGCGATGATGTTGTAGGACTGTGCTTTTTGGGCAGCCTCGCCCGGTGTTATGCCACCCTGCTCCATAAAGATCCGCTGCCCGTACTGCACGATAAACGTCCAGCACATGATCTGCGCCCCGACATAGAAAAATTGCGCCACGACCCCTTCCCGGTATCGCTTTACACGCAGCAGGTTTTTGACCGCGCCAAAAAAGTTCAGGTTGTGCGATGACTCTTCATTTTTTGGCATCCGGGTAAAAAGGATGATCAAAAAGACCACCAGGATCACGCCCCCTATGGCAATATAGGGAAAACTGAGCGTCTGGAGGTCGTGCATCTTGACCAGTTCAAACTGGTCGGGCGACAAAAGGGTCCGTTCATCAGCACCCCGCGGGTCGAGGCGTGCCTGGATGACGTTTTTGGCCACATACATCCCGGTGAGCGATCCCATCGGATTGAATGCCTGGGCAAAATTGAGACGGCGGGTGGCCGTGCTGTCCGGTCCCATGAACAGGATGTAAGGATTCGCACTCGTTTCCAGAAAAGACAGTCCGCAGGTCATGACAAAATACGCGATCAGGAACGGATAATAAAGTCCGATGAAACTGGAAGGGATAAAGAGCAGCGCCCCCGTCGCATAAAGCCCCAGTCCCATCAGAATGCCGGCTTTGTAGGTATATTTCCGGATAAAAAAGGCCGCGGGGAACGCCATGGCGCCATAGCCCCCGTAAAACACCACCTGCACCCATGTTCCTCCGCCCACACCCATGTTAAAGATCCTTGAAAAGGCTTCCACCATCGGATTGGTGATGTCATTGGCAAAACCCCAGAGCGCAAAGCAACTGGTTATCAATATAAAAGGAAGGATAAATTCCTTTGGAATTACTCGGTTTCTTGTTTTCACTTGGTTAGGTTACTCGATTAAAATGATCAAATTGTCAAATTGGATGGTGGCTTGCAACCGGCTGCCGGCGGCTGCCGGTTGCAAGAATCACTGCTATTTGTAAAGCGGCCCGTAGGTGGTGCAGGCTCTGTAATCGGAACCTTCCTGGTCTGTTCCAAAGGCGCTCCAGGCGCTGGGCCTGAAGATGTTTTTGGGGTCGACATTATGCATGCACACCGGGATCCGGAGGATGGAGGCCAGGGTGATCAGGTCGGCCCCGATATGTCCGTAAGCGATCGCGCCATGATTCGCTCCCCAGTTTGCCATGACCGAATAGACATCTGCAAAAGGTCCTTCGCCGGTTAACCTGGGCGCAAACCACGTGGTTGGCCAGGTCGGGTCGGTCCGTTCGTCCAGGACCCTGTGCACATCATCAGGCAATTCGACCGTCCAGCCTTCGGCAATCTGCATCACCGGGCCAAGTCCTTTCACCAGGTTGATCCTCGACATGGTCACCGGCATTTGTCCGGCTGTCCTGAAGTTTGAAGAAAAGCCCCCTCCCCTGAAGTATCCCAGGCTGGCCGGACACCAACGGGTATTCTTCAGACAGTTTGCGGCGTCTGCTTCTGTGACTTCCCAAAATGGTTTCATGACCGGCTTGCCGTTCGCATCTTTTTCCTGCGCCGTGGCATCGAGCGTCGTGGCCCCCGAGTTGATCAGGTGGATGATCCCGTCCTTGGCCAGTCCGGTCAGTTCCTTGCCCGTGACCCTTTTCACCGACTCGGGGCTCCAGTAGGTGCGGACATCCGAAAAAATCTGCGCCGTATTGGTCAACAAATGTCCGAACAGCATGGCTACCCCGTTCAGACTGTCGTTTTCTGTGGCAAAAACAAATGCCTCCCGGATTCCGTTCCAGTCGAACGAAGAATTTAAGATGCTCTCGGTAAAATCGCCGTTGGGATAATAATCCGTCCACTGGCGTTGTCCCTGAAAGCCTCCGGCAATCGCGTTGTGCCCTTTTGATTCCTCACCAAAACCCATTTCTGCCAGTTTGGGATTGCCAATAATGAGGTCACGACAACTGAGTGTCATCTTGACCACGGTCTCCCATTCCCAATCCTTGCGTGCACGATC
>CAZANK010000673.1:0-2160 GCA_964486235.1 uncultured Prolixibacteraceae bacterium
TCACACGACATTACCAGAAGTACACCGATCAGGAAAAAATTTAAAAAAAGTCTTCTTTTGTTCATGGTATCATTGGTTAAGTTAACTGTTCTTCATTCACCAAAGCCGGTACCCGACAAGAAAATAAACAGAGGGGCACAAGGACTTTTCTCATTTTATTTTACTAATTCAGTTTTGTTTTATTGATCCACGGATTCAGTTTTGGTCCGATGTCTTCAACGGGAATGCGTTGCAGTCCGTAACCCTTCAGTACCTCAGGGGTGCAAAACTCCTCAATCGTTTTTCCGTCTTTTTTTGCAACGGTATTGTTTTCGAGGATTTGCCGGCCATTGTCACGGGCAAACAGGTTCTTGCAGTCGATCACCAGGTTGTCTTTGATCGTATTTACATCCGGATTTTCCCTGATGTTTTTTAATTCCGGATATTTCGTCAGGTAGGGCTCCGAGAGGATATCCACGTCTTCGTATATTTTCTTGCGGATAACCGGCGAATCCAGTTGTTCCAGCCATCTTTTTTCGCCCCAGGGAGAAAAGCTGACAGCAGCAAAACACTCGCTGAAAATATTATTCTCCACAAGATTGTCTTTACCCCCATGGATCTGCACGCCGCCAAAGTTCAGGCTTCCGCAGCGTTCGAACACGTTCCCGAAGATAGTCACGCCCGAGATCATATCATCCAATCTGACCCCGGCGGCTCCATGCCGGGTTCCGCCAAGAATATCCGACCAGCGGTTATACCTGAAAAGAATTCCCCGGTAGGAAGGGTTGTAGAAGATGTCTGCACCGCCCTGATCATCCGATTCATTCACGACATGACTGACTTCATTGTATTCGATGAGCATGTCATTCCCTTCCAGGCGCATCGCCGATGAAGAAGAATAGCGAAAACGATTATTGCTGATCCTGATCCCGCAGCCATCGGCGTGTACGGCAGGTTCGTAGGTCCGTTTAAACAAAGAAAAATTTTCCACCACGGTATGCTCCACGAAATGACCGGCTGGTGTCAGGGTTTTCCGGTCCCCACCTTTTATATGAATGCCGCTGCAGCCAAAGGTATTCAGCAAGCAACCTGATATTCCGTGACCTGATCCCCCTTCAATATGGATCCCGTCTCTTCCAAACCGCTCGAACCGGCAACCGGCAAGAACGCAGTTTGTACCCTCACGGACCAAAACAGCGCTTCCCCTTCCTTCGCGGAAAGTCAATCCCTGCAGGCTCACGTTCGAACAGTTCTGCATTTCCACCATATACGGAGCGCCAAAAACAGACAGTGTCACCGCTGCTTTTTCAGGATCAACGTCCTTCGGCGGATACCAGTATAGCAGCCCGTCACTCCGGTCAAGGTACCATTCCCCGGGCCGGTCCAGTTCACAAAACAGGTTTAACCCGAAATACCGGAGCGAATCCTTGTAGCCATAGTGATGGTAAGGGTTACGCAGAGAGATTGTCCGGACCAGGGTATCCACTTTTTCAACGGTTTGAAATTCGTCGCTCCAGTCCCAATACCAATAGCCGCCGAGACGAACATCTTTTTCCTTCGCCCAACGGTTCTGCCGGCTGTTCAGGTATTCAAAAACCCCCTCCCGGGTTCCTGGTTCCCTGGTGTAAGTGAGCGGCAACTCGGTTGCACCCAGTGATCTGCCGGCCCGGACAAAGCCCTCATCGGGCCAACGCGCCAGTTGCTGGAGCTGCCCGTTGCAAAATAACTCCGGCCGCCGGCCAATTTCTGTGGGATCACCAAAATCTTCTACTCCTGCAGCCTTGAGATCGGTCACATAAATTTTTCCGCTTGCATCCGGAGACAATAAGCCGGACTTGTCCGGGGTGTTCATCATCTTCCAGTTTTTCAATTCCCGGCTTCCGGTAAAAACCGGTTCTTCTCCTTCAACGGCCCTGTAAATTACCGGAAAACGGACTGTCCCCGAATCTTCCGCCGTAAAGAAAACAGGATTGCTTAGCAGGTAGGTTCCTCCTTTTACATTCACCACCAATTGTCTGGAAGGCCTCTCGCTCAATTGTTCTTTGACAGCCTTTTTTGCCCGCTCCAGCGTTTGAAACGGCTCCGCCTCTGTGCCGGGATTCTGATCATTCCCTCCGGGCGACACATAGAACTCAATTGGGCTGGTGCAGGAAACGATCAAAAGCAGAAGGGTTGCACCGA
>CAZANK010000674.1:0-2160 GCA_964486235.1 uncultured Prolixibacteraceae bacterium
CAACGCCATTGGCGAGAAAGCCGACAACACCATGAAATTTGATGTGGAGCTCCTCCTCAATAACCAGGGAGGCAAACAGCATCTGAAAGCGGGCCTTTTTTGCGAAGTGCGTATCCCTGTCGAAGCCACACCGGCAATCCTCATCGATAAAACAGCCCTTGTGGGAAGTATGAAAAATCCGTCGGTCTTTGTGGCCGAAGGCGATCAGGCCGTGAAAAAAGACCTTGTGGTTAATGAAGGCGACGATAAACAGATCGAAGTCGTTAGTGGCCTAAGCGAAGGCGAACAGGTGATTGTCAGCGGACAACTGAACCTGAATCATGGCGACCGGATCAAGGTTGTGCAATAAATCGCGGGAGGTAACGAAGATGAACATTACAAATATCTCTGTCAAACGAACGACCATTCCGGTTGTCGTTTTTACGATTCTGGCGCTGGTTGGGCTCTACAGTTACACCAAACTGAACCTTGAACTGATCCCCAACATTGATGTGCCGGTGAATGTGGTCATGACGGTGTATCCGGGAGCGGCCCCGAACGAAGTGGAAAGCTCCGTGACCAAGCCGATCGAAGACGCGGTTTCGGGCATGGAAGGCATTGACAAAATCACGTCCTATTCCCTGGAAAACATGTCGGTGGTGGTGATCGAACTTCAGGACAACATGAATGCCGACATTTCACTCCAGGACTGTGAGCGCAAAGTGAACATGGTCCTGGACGAGTTGCCGGAGGATGCCGAGTTGCCGCAGTTCATGAAAATGGACATGAACATGTTCCCGATCATGAGCATTGCCGCATCGGCCGATATCCCTGAGCAGCAGTTCTATGATCTGATCGATCTGAGAATCATTCCTTATATTTCGCAAATCAAAGGTGTAGCCACGGTCAGCATCATCGGGGGCAACCAGCGGGAGATCCAGGTGAAAGCAGACGCGCAAAAGCTGGAGCAATACGGGATCTCGCTTTCGCAGATCAAACAGGCGATCGCCGCGTCCAACCTGGATATCCCGGTAGGAAAAGTATCGGACGACCAAACGCGGTCGCTGGTCCGTCTGGCCGGAAAATTCGCTTCAGTCGATGAGATCAGTGCGTTGATCCTGGGCATATCGAAAGAAGGGGCGACCATCAAGGTAAAAGATGTGGCCACTGTCGTGGACGGAACAAAAGAAAGCAACAAGCTGGCACGCATCAACGGCATTCCGGCCATCGGGCTGTCAGTCCAGAAGCAGAGCGGGGCCAACGCGGTGAAAATCAGCGATCATATCTACAAACTGATCAGCGATTTTGAAGAGGAATACAGCGATCAACACCTGCAGTTTATCGTAGCCAGTGACACGTCCGAGTTCACCCGCGACGCGGTGAACAGCGTGATGGTCGACCTGATTTTCGCCATTATCCTGGTTTCGCTCACCATGTTGCTGTTCCTGCACAGTTTCCGGAACCTGATCTTTGTGATCATCTCCATTCCGACGTCCATTGTTTCCACGTTCGTCATTTTCCAGCTCTTTGGGTTTTCGCTGAACCTCCTGACCCTTCTCGCCCTGTCGATCGTGGTCGGCGTGATCGTAGACGATGCCATCGTGGTGCTTGAGAATATTTACAGTCACATGGAGCGCGGCAAGAACCGCTGGCAGGCATCGCTCGACGCCACGAAAGAGCTCGGGACCACTGTGGTTTCGATCACCATTGTCCTGATCGCGGTGTTCCTCCCGATCGGGATCACCGGAGGAATGACCGGAGAGTTGCTCCGATCCTTTTCCCTGGTCATCGTCTTTTCGGTGCTCATCAGTTTGCTGGTTGCCTTTACCCTGGTGCCGCTGCTCACTTCCCGGTTCGGGAAGATCAAGATCCTGAAAAAGGACAACTGGTTCGACCGGATTCTGAAAGGATTCGAGTCCGGAATCACAGCCTTCAAACACGAGGTCATGGACGGACTGCACTGGGCCCTGGCCCATAAAACCATGACCCTGGTCACGGCGGTTGTGTTATTCTTTGCCTCCTTTGCATTGATTTCCAAAGGGTTTATCCAGACCGAATTTGTCGATGCCGGCGACCGCGGTGAATTCATCGTGATGATGGAGCTGGACAAAAATACCACGCTCGACGAAACCAACCGGTTCTGCGCCAACGTGGAACAAGTGTTGCTGAGCCATCCGGAGG
>CAZANK010000675.1:0-2159 GCA_964486235.1 uncultured Prolixibacteraceae bacterium
ACGGGCAGAAGCCATCTATCAATGATATGAACGATATTTTAGTCACTTTCTTCCTGAATTACTGTAAGCCTATTTTATTGGAAGAAAAACCTGAAAATATTTTAGTCATCGGCAAAAGTGTCTATTCACTATTTCAGCTTGAGTTGAAGCAGCTTAATGCTCAAGTTGACTGGATTCATCAGCCTAACGCCCGGGTTACTTCCGATAAACGAAGGGATATCAGTAACGTAAATTTCAATTGCATTTTAATATGATAAACTGAAGGATGACGATAAGGTATGGCGCCCATGATTTAAGTTCGAAATTTGCTACTTTTGCTTTTGAAACTTAATCGTTTCGAACTGGCAAATCCAGTATAAAAAGGTGAGAGAGCCATTTTCTTTTGGCTCTCATGCCCCTAAAAAGAGGAAAGTGATTCATTTTGCTCTCCTCTTTTTATATCCTATTGTAGATATGAAAGTATGGAAAAGCAGGCGTTGGCTAAGGCAAGGGTAGCCTGGCAACTCTTGTGTGCGGTGCCGAAGTTGATGAATGCAATGAGTGATCCCGAAAGAATTTCGGGTCAAACGAATGGAACGAACCTATTGCAGGCATATGGAAATAACAGGAAGAAAATGGATTTTACTTCTCAGAAGTATTTTCTACACTTTTCTTTGGCTTGGTAAAATTCACAGGAGGAATAATTATTGGCGCCATTCCTGACTGCAAAACAATATTTGAGATAAAAGCACGCAAATAAGGGTATGCGATAGCAGGAACACTTACGTGTACAAAGCTATTATAGATTTCAGGCTCATCAACACCAATAATTTTAAAATCAGCGACTGCTTTTACCTGAAGATTAAATTTTTTTGTTTTATCGGTTACAGTAACGATGAAAACTGCCTTGATAAGATTTTTGTTTTCTGAATTGACTTGAGAAATATGTTCAATATTTATCTGAAATTCACCGGACATGAAACCATCTGGTCGTTCAAAAACGACACTTAAAACATTGAATTCTAAAAAATTTAATGAATTTTGGATTGTTGCCATAACCCTACGCAGCTAATGCATAATTATTTTCACCAGCAACTTCAATCGGAGTATTGCTAACGCAGGAAGTAGTTATGTTCTGTTCAGAAACATAAGCTGATTGATTAATGATTTCATTCAACTCAGATGAAAGCTGAGAGAACTTGATTTTCTCTTGCTGAATCTTGGTTTTCAATAACAATTCTAAACGCCTCATTTCTTTGCATGAAGCACGCACAGAATCCCATTGCTCCCAGTCTAAATCTTGCAAAGAATTAAAAACTTGGTCGAACTCTTTATTTAGCTTTTCCCAATTTGCCATCATTGTGATATTAAATTACTTAACTACAAAGAAAATTTTTAAAGTGTACAAAATTAACAATTATTTCGGGTTCATTCACCCTTATTTGAATTCTTTTCTTATAATAGAATCCTTTTACCTCCACTAAGTTACTATTTTCTGGAACATCTTGAAACCTAATTATTTTGATATTTCCCCAAATCTTATGGTCTGATATAAAATCATTAAAATCTTCTAAAGATGCTTTTTTACCAAATGTCTCTTGATATTTAATTGCAAACTTTTCAATTACAGAAACAAAGTTGTAGTAATCATGTTCATTAAAAACAGTGTCAATAAAATCATCTTCTTCAAATTCTAAAGTTGCTTTATATACAGAAAATTGATTTCCGGCTTTAGGGCATTTTTTTGTTTCACCCCACCATCTGGCAAATTCGTAGTCTTGCCAAAAGTAGAAGCCATCTCCAAGCCATTGTTCATTACCTTCTGCTAGAATCGGAAAGAATAGCATTTCTTCTCTCTTTTCCTGTGTATGATAAACTTCAATCGATTTCATTTAGTAAAGGTCAATTTCTTGAATAACGAATATAGATTAATTATTCTATTACAAAAACCATAAATTATCTTTTCCAAATTCGGGGATGTCGTCGCCATCGAAGTGGGGGGCGATCTGGGCTACCATTTCGGGGTATTTAATTGTTACGGGGAGGTTTTGCTGTCGGACGGATTTCCAGTACATGCGGCTGAACTGGTACACCTGGTCGATAAGCTGGCGGGTTACTTTAATGTCCTTTAGCTGTTCTTTGTCGGTGCAATCGATATTTAGTTTGATGGGGAAGGGGTA
>CAZANK010000676.1:0-2148 GCA_964486235.1 uncultured Prolixibacteraceae bacterium
GCGATCGCCTTCTTCTTCAGTCCCAGTTCCCGGAACGCCTGGTTGAGCTGTGCCCGGCTCAGTCCTCCAAAGGCATACCCGTAGATTTTCGGGGCATTGTCGATATTCAGGTAATCATAGTCGCAGATCAGCACCTTCATGCCGGGTTTCAGTCCCAGGCAAAACCGCACCAGTTGCTCCGTGTTGCCGCGGATCTCCTCCATTTGGCGGTCTCTTTCCGGGCGGCTTAACGCCATGATGTTGGTTTTGGTGACGATTCTCAGCAGGTCATTCCCCCCAATGATCAGGTGGATGAAGGTGATCGACGGATTTTTGTCAACCAGGGATTTGATCCTTCCCTGCCAGCCAAGATGATTTTGTGCCCACTGGTCGGCCCTCGACCCGCCAATCGCGGTGAGGGTCCCTTCTTTCTTGTCGCCTTCGCCGCCTTCGGTGAGTCCTTCGGGGAAGCCGCATTCCTGCAAGACGGCGTCGAACGCGTTGGCACGCCAGATGGTCTCCGCCCAACTGTCGCCTACAATTAAGATTTTCTTTTGTCCGTAAATGACACTGCCTGCAAACAGGAAGAGGCAGATGATCAGAATTTTTCGCATGGTTTTTGGTTTTTAGTTACAATTCCGCGTTGATGCTGCGTCGTTCACCAGGCGTGTAGAGGTTGCTGCTGCGCAGTTCCTTTCCGGGCAATGGCTCCCTTTTTTCGATCAGGGGCCACTGGTACCAGTAGGCGGTGGCGCACACGTCGTCCGACCGCAGGTAGTAACCGTCGTCGGGACTGCGCCGCGGGTGATTTTTGGAGCTGAATATCAGCGAGTCCCCGTAGAGCGGGAGGACGTTCTCCTTTCTTGTGCTGCCCATTTGCTGGACGGTGACTTTGATGTCGCTTTGGAAATAGACCGGATCGTACAGGTGAAAGCGGTACAGCGACGCGAAGTTCGCGGTGACCAGCGGCGCTCCCTGAACCGGTGTGGAGTGGGCTGAAAGTCCCCAGGCAGAGCCGATGTAGTCTTCCATGCCGGTACCGCAAATCGTTGGATACTGACTGTCCCCGTCCATGAAAATTTTGACCTCGCCTTCGCCCCACCATCCGTCAGTCAGCGGTCTGATGCCGATCACGCATCCCAGATAGATGCCCCTTGCGTTGCCGGCTTCCATGATCTTAAAATCCCGTCCGTACCGCGACGGGTTTTCCCGTCTGAAGGAGGCGTGGAACCGGGCGTCCTTGTCGGTCACCCGGTCGCCCAGGGTAAAGTCCACCTGGTAAAAGAAATAATCCAGGTCTGTCCCCGACTCGTTGGTGATGGTGATCTTTGCATGTTTGGAGAAGGGCATGGGAAAGAAACAGTTAAATCCCCGGCCTTCCTGCGTATACAAATACCGGGAGTACATCGGGACTGAGGCGCCGTGAGCGACGCCAAAAAAATCGCTCAAAGGGACTTCCACACTGGGTATCTGATGGTTTTCCCAGTACATTCGCAGAATCAGGTTGCGCAGGTGACGGGGTTCCATGGGTTTGGAGGTGCACCAGATGTGCCGGATCATGCCCGGTCCCCGTTGTTCGAGCAGCACCTCGGTGGTGCCGTCCTTAAAATCCTTGATGGCCGGCGATCCTTTGATGGCGCCGGCAGTCATGCCGCCTTTGCCCTTTTCGGCGTGCGGATTTTCGGCGGTGGCCGCCCTGCTTTCCAGCTTCTGCAGGTTGTAGATGTGGTTCTTGTCCGCCTGGCACGAGGCCAGCAACCAGGCGATGAGAATGAGGGTACTTATTTTCATGGTTATTCAATGATCGGTGATCTTAAACGCTAATTGACCTCCAGCTCCTGCCAGGTTGGGAACTGTGGGAACCTGGCATGCGGCTCGGATTGGTACCAGAAACACACCGACGAGATGTCGGACTTCTGCTGCAGATACCGGCCGCCGTGGCGCCAACCCAGGTCCTGCATGGTGATTTTCAAATCCTTTTTAAAGCGCACGGGGTCCATGATGTGCCAGCGGTACAGTCCGAAGCGCTGCTGCGATTTATACGTTCCGTCGGGACGGATCACCTGGTGAAGCCCCACATAAGGGGTACAGTATACCTGGTATTTGCCGTCGCGGTCAAACCCGTACGACCCGCAGAAATAATCTTCAGCTCCGGTTCCGCAAATCGTC
>CAZANK010000677.1:0-2147 GCA_964486235.1 uncultured Prolixibacteraceae bacterium
AAGAACCGGAATAACATCAAAACCCTCCTGAAGAAGCGTGAAGTGCTGGTTGACGGGAAAGCCGTCACCCAGTATAATCATCTCCTGCAGCCCGGGCAACAGGTCGAACTGTCCACTTCACCGGTGCCAAGGGCCAGACGGATGCGGGGGATCAACCTTGTTTATGAAGACCGCGACCTGGTGGTGGTCAACAAGAATGCCGGATTGCTGTCGATGGCGACCGACCGGGAAAAACGGGAGACGGTTTACAGCATGTTGAGCAGTTACGTGAAAGAAGACCACCGCGACAACAAGATATTTATCGTCCACCGGCTCGACCGGGAGACATCAGGATTAATGATGTTTGCAAAGAGTAAAGCGATGCAGGGGTTGCTGCAGGAATCCTGGAAGCAGACCGTGATGGAAAGGAGCTACCTGGCGGTAATCGAAGGCCGGCTTGATCCGCCGGAAGGCACGGTTTCTTCGTACCTGTTCGAAAGCAAGGCGCTCATCGTGTATTCCAGTCAGAACCCGGAGAAAGGTGAAAAAGCGGTGACCCATTACCGGACCCTTAAAAGCAACGGGCAGTATTCCTTGCTGAAAATGAACCTCGAAACCGGGAAGAAGAATCAAATCCGGGTTCATCTGAAGGATCTCGGACACCCTGTTATCGGTGATAAGAAGTACGGATCTGCCTCCAACCCGATCGGACGTCTCGGGCTTCATGCCTGGGTACTTGCCTTTACCCATCCCCGGACGAATGAGAAGCTGCGTTTTGAGACATCGGTTCCCGGAAGCTTTTTGAAATTATTCTGAGCAGCTTCGCGGTCCGTGAAACGGTCAGGAACACCGGGCATGTTGTTCCGGTTGAATTGCCATCGCTGAAAGCTTTACAGGAAAACCATTTCGGTATTCTGTTTAAAAAGTCTATTTTTGAACTAAAAAAAGGGAGTTATGCAGACCATTCTGATTACCGGAGGGGCGGGTTTTATTGGTTCCCATGTTGTCCGGTTTTTTGTCAATCAGTATCCGGATTACCGGATTGTCAACCTGGACAAACTGACCTACGCCGGGAACCTGGCGAATCTGAAGGATATCGAGAACAAGCCGAACTATGAGTTTGTGAAAGGCGATATTGTTGACGCGGCCGCCATGCAGGGGCTGTTCAGGAAGTACCGGTTTGACGGTGTGATCCATCTGGCAGCCGAATCGCACGTAGACCGGTCCATTTCCAATCCGACGGAATTTGTGTTTACCAATGTGATTGGTACCGTAAACCTGCTTAATGCTGCCCGGGGCATCTGGAACGGGAATGCGGAGGGGAAACGGTTTTATCACATTTCGACCGACGAGGTTTACGGCGCCCTCGGGATGAATGACGGGATGTTTAAAGAAACGACCAGGTATGATCCGCACAGTCCTTACTCGGCATCAAAAGCCGGCTCCGACCATTTTGTACGGGCCTATCACGATACGTTCGGGTTACCGGTGGTGGTGTCGAATTGTTCCAATAATTATGGTTCCTACCAGTTCCCCGAAAAACTGATCCCTTTGTTTATCAATAATATCAGAAACAAGAAGCCCCTTCCGGTTTATGGGAAAGGCGAAAATATACGCGACTGGTTGTGGGTGGAAGACCATGCCCGCGCCATCGATGTGATCTTTCACCGGGGCAGGAACGGCGAAACGTACAATATCGGCGGACAAAATGAATGGAAGAACATTGATCTCATCCGGCTGATGTGCCGGATCATGGACCGCAAACTGGGAAGGGAACAGGGCGCTTCGGAAAAGCTGATCACTTTTGTAAAAGACAGGGCCGGTCATGATCTTCGGTATGCCATTGATTCTTCCAGGTTGCAGAAAGAGCTTGGATGGGTACCCAGCCTTCAGTTTGAAGAAGGAATTGAAAAGACGATCGACTGGTACCTGGACCATGAAGAATGGCTCCGGAATGTGACCAGCGGCGACTATCAGCGCTATTACGAGGAGCAGTATCAAAAAAGGTAGACCGGGGACCGGACACCGGAGACCGGAAAAACAGCAGAAGCTTCGGTTTTCCTTCTCCGGTGTCTGCACATCACTTAACAGTTTTTAATTATGTTTTCAGGAATCGTTGAAGAGTACGGAATTGTAAAAGGGATTGAGAAGGAACAGGAAAATTATCA
>CAZANK010000678.1:0-2146 GCA_964486235.1 uncultured Prolixibacteraceae bacterium
GTGCACGTCAATGACGGCGCCGAGATTGAGCAATCGATCCGCGCCATTCAGAAGGAGATAAAAGAAGATGGGCAGCGGAACAGAAATTACTCGACGCGTTACCTTTCGGTCAAGCTGCTGGAGGCCGACCAGCCGACGCTGCACTTCCTGAAGCAAAGTCCCCGTTTCGGGTGGATTAAGGAGACTGCCGACCGGGAAGCGAAACGGCTCGAACAGATGATGGGTGACCATTCTGAAACCCTGATCGCGGATGCCAAGTACGGGTTTATTGCCGGGGCCCTTCGGGAAACCTACAAACCCGCCGCACAGGTAAGGCGTGACCAAAGCCGCGAGATCGACAAGGTGTTAACCCACAAAATATGGGGATTCCCGGCCTTTATTTTCTTCATCTGGCTGACCTTTCAGGCGACGTTTACCCTGGGCGGTTACCCGATGGGATGGATGGAAGCCGGAATCGGATGGATTGGAAACCTCATTGGCACGCATCTCCCCGCGGGCCCGCTCAATGATCTCCTTGTCGACGGGATTGTCGGCGGCGTGGGCGGAGTGATTGTTTTTCTGCCCAATATCCTCATCCTGTTTTTCTTTATCTCCCTGATGGAAGATTCGGGATACATGGCGCGCGCTGCGTTTATCATGGACAAGCTGATGCACAAAATGGGCCTCCACGGCAAGTCGTTCATTCCCCTCATCATGGGATTTGGCTGCAACGTACCAGCGGTGATGGCCACCCGGACCCTGGACAACCGCAGCGACCGGCTGCTCACCATGCTCATCATCCCCTTCATGTCGTGCAGTGCGCGGCTTCCGGTTTACGTGTTGCTGATCTCAGCCTTCTTCTACCAGTATCAGGGAGCCCTGCTGTTTCTGATTTACCTCCTTGGCATTGCGCTGGCTGTCGTCCTGGGCTTGTTTTTCAAAAAGACCTTGTTTGCAAAAAAAGAAGTCCCTTTTGTCATGGAGCTTCCGCCCTACCGGATGCCCACCCTGCGAAACACGACGATTCACATGTGGCATAAAGGGTCTCAGTATCTGAAGAAAATGGGAACGGTGATCCTGTTCGCGTCGATTCTCATCTGGGCACTCGGTTATTATCCGCGCCAGGTGGAATACTCAAACGATTATGAGACGTTGCTGGCCGGGGTGGAAGGGGATCCCACGCTTACCGACACGCAGCGGGCAGAGCAGTCTGAACGACTTCTCCTGCAAAAGGAAGAGGAACGGCAGGCACAGTCGTACATTGGAAAGATGGGCCATTTCATCGAGCCGGTGATCACTCCGCTCGGATTTGACTGGAAGGTCGGAATGAGCATCATCACCGGAATGGCGGCGAAAGAAATCGTGGTGAGTTCGATGGGCGTGCTGTACCAGGCCAGTCTTCACGCCGATGAAAATACGCAATCCTTAAAAGAAAAACTTCAGCAACAAACCTTTACCAGAGGCCCCAAAACGGGACAAAAGGTTTTTTCACCGCTGGTGGCATTCGGGCTGATGATATTCGTGCTGATCTATTTTCCGTGTGTCGCGGTCGTCGCGGCCATAAAAAAGGAAGCCAACTGGAAATGGGCAGCCTTCACATCGGTTTACACGACGGCTATTGCCTGGTTTGCCGCTTTTGCGGTTTATCAGATCGGGAGCCTCTTTATTTAAATCAGCAAACATGGTTCAGGAAATCCTAGTTATAATGATTATTGGGGCCGTTATTCTGAAAGTGATTCACTCCGTCTACAAGTCCCTGACCGTAAAAGACAAAAGTATTTGCGGGGGCTGCGCCGGTTGCGGGGTGAAAAACGAACTAAAAAAAAAGAAACGGATCGTCTGACCGGATATCGTCCGTTTTCCAGGCGGTATTCTCCTTATCACAACCCTATTCCGAACAGAGATGATACGCAATCGTTTTAGCGATCAAATCGTTATCCTTCACCGGATCAAAGCCGCATACCTTCTGCAGTGGATATTCCAGCCCGGCTGACAGATATTCATCAAACAGGACATCCTGCGGCGACCTCTCCCCGTTTTCACCGGTGGCTTTGAACCGGAAGGCATAGGTCATGGCCTGAACAATCTTGTCAGAGTTCATCCCAAGTGTTTCGGCAAGCCGGATCACGCCGACAAAACGGTCGTCGGGTCCCAGCTTGCGGGGTCG
>CAZANK010000679.1:0-2141 GCA_964486235.1 uncultured Prolixibacteraceae bacterium
CTAATGTCAATGAACGTTTCGATTAAGCGAGCGCAAAGCCAAATTAAAAGTATCCCCCTTTTTTGGTAATTTCATGCACAGATTGTCCTTCGCGAACCCATTCGAATATCCTCTTTTCGTTTTCCCTGATTTCTTCGGCCCGAAGCAAGACGTTATAAGCGATATCCCGGGGTACGACCAACACGCCGTCGATGTCGCCCACGAGCACATCGCCCGGTTTGATCGTCACGTCACCGATTTTGATGGGGATCTGATAATGGGTAATCAGGCACCGGCCAAGGCTTCCGTTGGATATCCGGTATTCGTAGAAAACGGGAAACCCGGTGTCGAGGATTTGGTGGGTATCCCTGATCCCGCCATCGATACAGGCGGCCTTGAGTTTCTTACTCATCGCGGTAGCCGTCATCACCCCTCCCCAAAGTGTCGCCTTATCGTCGCGGCTGGTATCCCATACGACAAATGCATCTTCCTGCATGTCGTCCAGCATTCGTACCCGGAATTCCATTTCCCCGTGTATCTGCACATTGGGAGCGCTTTTCACGGTAAAGGCAAAACCGGCGATGGTGTGATACTCCCGCAATGGCACGATCCGGGACGGCAATGCCTGTTCCAGCAGGCAGAATTCGCGCAGCACATCATTGACAGCTCCGGTGTATAGTTGTTCGTACCGGGCAAGTAACTCCTTGTCGGGGATCGGAAAGGTCGATTTGGATATTCCTTCTCTCTCGGCGATTAACTTCTCCAGGTTCATCATCCCAACTTCTTTCCTGTATTGATCGACACTCATTTGATTGATAATTTTAGTTGATTATTGATTATTGAGTTCACTTCCAAAAGGTCTAAACTATCATAATAGCATTGGTAACGAAGTGAAGCAATCTTTTCATTAACAATAAAATTGCTTCATTTGCTTTGCTCCTTCATTATGAAGCCAGGATTCTTCGGATTCAGCGTTTAAAAGTTCAGGCTCATCCCTCCGTCAACAAAAATATCCTGACCGGTGATGTACCGGCCGGCATCCGAACAGAGCAATAATGCCGTTGCAGCACAATCAACGGGTTCACCTATGAATCCAAGTGGAATTTTTGCTTCTGTATTTTTTTTATATTGTTCATTTTTCAATACCTCTTCATTCCGTCCGGTCCAAATGGCTCCGGGCGCCAGGTTATTTACAGTAACGCCGAACGGACCAAACTGAGGGGCCAGGCTTTTGATCATACTAAGCTGTGCGACTTTTGAGGCTGCATATGCGATCATTTGCTGATGAGGCCTGATTTGCTGCACACTTCCAAGGGTAACGATACGTCCCCAGCGCTTTTGCTGCATAGCAGGATAGAGTTCCCGGATCAGGAAAAGCGACGCGCGAAGATTTGTATTGATTTGCAGTTCAAATTCTTCGGCAGTTACCTCATTCCATGGCTTTCTGATCTGTATGGATGCATTCAGTACCAGTATGTCTGTTTCAATTTTATGGTCATCCAGATATTTGGCAATATTTTTTGCTGAGTCGGCTGACGAAAGATCACAGGCAATCAGATGACATTCAACCCCCATGTTTGTAATTTCCTTACAGGTTTCTTCTGCCAGCGCTTTTCCGGAACGGTAGTTGATAACGATGTTGGCCCCAAATTCAGCCAGTGCAAGTGAAATGGCTTTTCCAATTCCCTGACTTCCGCCGGTAACGAGTGCCGTTTTTCCCTTTAGATTAAATAAGTTTTTTATTTCCATGATTTTCAGTATCAAGTATCAAGACTTTGTCATTAACCATAATAAATTGGCAGACCAACGCCGGCATCAGAGTAGGAGATGATCTCACCCCGTTCAGCCTCGGTAACAACAAGTCCCAGTCGGCCTGTAGGGTCAAATGCACAACTGGTTGGCCTTGATCCGGGGCACGTCAGGGTATTGATCAGTTCGCTGTCTTTCGCATAGACGTTGATTTGACCCTCATTAAAGACGGCAGCAAACAGATTTTCATGACTATCAAAGGCAATTCCGTCAGGGCCCCAGGGCCCATTGCCTGCTTTGGCAAAATGACGCTCATTGAGGGGTTGAAGATTGTCTGCATCCCATTCGCCTGTCCATAGTTGTTGCCGATATGTTTCGGCAAAGAACAGTGTCCGGGCAGCGGCCGTGAGAGC
>CAZANK010000680.1:0-2140 GCA_964486235.1 uncultured Prolixibacteraceae bacterium
CCAAAGACTTCCTTGACCGTTTGGTAAAAATCATTTTCCAGGGCAGCATTCCGTTGCCGGTTCATCTCCATGTAATAATTGATCGCCATACGGCGCTCACTCTCCTGTCCTTTCATACCCATATACATAAGCAATAAGTCAGCCAGTAATTCCCGGCCTCCTGTCTTTTCCGCATAGGCTGATGCATAGTGCTTTGAATACCAAAACTGGTTATCAATTGCCTTGTCCCGGGTAAAATTCGGAGGAAATCCCCACTCGTCCCTCATACCCCCGGCCAGTGGAACGTCCGAATAATTACGGATGATCATGCGTTGAAATTCAATTAAATGCGGGGCAAACACATCAGGAGCCAAATAGGTGAACGACGCCATTACACAAGCCTGTTGCTGCCCGCTTTGTCTGTTTGCCGGGATATGGACTACGACTGAATCTTTCGATAAAATTAAGACCCTACATTCTTTTGTAATATCCCTAAGTGAATTTGGGTCAATCCCTTCGGTTGTCTTATTGTAGGAGTATACCCTGAGTAATGATCCCCGAAGAGGAATATATTTTGTCTTGCTACCTGTCATGTGATCAGAAAGCACATTGCTACGGGCAATGACTCTAACAGGTCCATCTTTTGAAAGGTTAACTTCATGAAGCCGCAATGATTCCTGAAGTTCATCCGGATAAGCTTCTTCAAATTTGCGACGGGCCACTCTCGGATCCAATTCCAATGCAATTCGAATACCCAACTTGTTAGCATAATCAACAGCCATTTTAACCTGATTGTGGACGTCAATATCTGTAATATCCCTACCCGGGACTCTTATCGCGGTTGATATCAGATCATAACATGAGTTATTCTTTGCATGATCGAGAAAAAACTTATAACCATCAGCCAGAAACTCATCTTCTCCCCAAAACCAGGCACCTATCACAGGCATTAACTCATCTGGCATGTGATTTAAAACGTTGTGCGGAGTATTACTTTTGGGAAAAGAGTGACTTACAGATTGTGCCTGACTTTTTTGTGTAACCAGGATCAGACAGCATATTCCATACAAAAATTTAAGATATTTCATCAATCTATGAATTTAAGTTAAAGTTCAAACCACTTTTCAACGACCCGGTAATCATTCTTTTCCTCATTATGCCGGAAAACATTGGTACGCGGAACCGCTTCGTAACGGTATTGATAACGTTCGATGTTCTCAGTGATGTCCTTTAATGCGTCAATAAAAATGCGCACTTCTTCATCAGTCATCGTCGGGTGAAGCGACCAGCGTACCCAACCCGGCTTTTCGGACAGGTCCCCCTTTGCGATCTGCTCTGTGATTTCGGATGACCGCTCAGCGCTTACCTTCAGCAAAAAATGACCATATGTGCCGGCACATGCACATCCTCCCCTTACCTGTATCCCGTACAGGTCATTTAAAAGCTGAACGACTAAATTGTAATGGATGCCCTGTACATAAAAAGAGATTACACCCAGGCGGTCCCGTTCATTATCCGCAAGGATCCTGACTCCGGGAATACGGTCCAGCCCCTCAAAGGCGATGGCCAAAAGCTCTTTCTCGCGGGCATGGATCTGTCCGATCCCCATCTGATCTTTCAGCCGGAAACAAAGAGCCGTGCGGATCGACTGGAGAAACCCCGGAGTTCCGCCGTCTTCGCGCGCTTCAATATTGTCGGCATATTTGTATTTACCCCAGGGATTGGTCCAGTCGACCGTGCCTCCTCCCGGGTTGTCCGGGACGGTATTGTGGTACATCGACTTGTCAAAAACCAACACTCCTGACGAACCGGGGCCACCCAAAAATTTATGAGGGGAAAACATCACTGCATCCAGTTTCATCATCGGATCGTCCGGATGCATATTCATTTCATCATAGGGGGCGGAAGCAGCAAAATCAATAAAAACCACCCCGCCGTATTCGTGCATGATCTTAGCCAGTTCAAAATAAGGGGTCCTGATACCGGTCACGTTGGAGCAAGCGGTAAACGCGCCGATTTTAAAAGAACGGCCCTTATATTCCCCCAGCTTTCTCCGGAGGTTTTCCGGATCAATCATCAGGTCTTTACCCGGCTCAATCATCACGACGTCGGCGGTGGTTTCATACCAACTGGTATGGTTGGAGTGGTGTTCCATGTGCGT
>CAZANK010000681.1:0-2132 GCA_964486235.1 uncultured Prolixibacteraceae bacterium
CTTCACGGTCATGTAAAAACCAGTTTTTGTGTTCGCTGTAAAATTTCCCGCTCCCTGTGCCAAACGGAGCCATCCATAAACCGGGACGGAACCCCAGTTGACGAAGATCATCGGCCAGTTGTTTCATTCCCTTTGGAAACTTGTTGGCATCCACCTCCAGGTTCATGTTGAAAAAATCACGGACAGGCAAATGCGGTGAATTCCCCTGCCACGATTCGATGGACCAGAATTCACACCCGAACGGCTGAAGCTGTCTTTGACCGATCCGGGCTTCAGCAAGATTATCTTCGGCTGTCGCCTGATCGAAATAGGTATTCCACGACATCCAGCCGGTCGGCGTTTTCGGGCACCGCTTTCGATCCAGCGGATGATAATACGGAACATACCGGTTTTTGAAATAATCTTTTTCAAGATTTATCGTAAACGCGGCTTCCGACGATTCCCCGATTTGCCCGGACATAACCACCGAATAGTTGCCTGCCGTACCATGCTTCAGGTTCAGTTTTGCCGCATCCAGTTGGAGGATGGTATCGCTTTCCGGGGCAAAAAGCGAATCGTTCAGCAGCGAGTCGGTTACGCCGCAACTCAGCGAAAAAACCCGTTCTCCTTCCCTTGCCCGCGTGCGGCAGGCAAAACTGTCAGCAAAGAAGCTGATTTCCCCTTCAAATGTTAATGTTCCCACGTAAGCCTGAGCCGAACGGTGATAAAAGTGTACTTGTATGCGCCCGGCACACGGATTCAACACAAGGTATCCCTGCACATTCCCGCTCAAATCAACAATCGCGTAACGGTTTTTTACTCCGTCCCGGGAAGTGGCGACCGCCCATTGAGCGGAGCCTGAAACAAAAAGAAGTCGCCCGGAAATTGAAACTGCGCCGTTGATCATTGAAAGTGTGGAGTCCGTTTCGTCGAACGAAACCTTCCATCCCGGAAAATCCGGGTCAGCGCAGCCAGGCGTATTCCTCTTTTCATTTCCTGCTTCGCGGGCGGCCGGATTCGGTTTGTCGCCCGGCATTGAAAATCCGCACAGGGAAGAAAGGGCAACCGATCCGATGGAAGCTTTTTGCAGAAATTCCCGTCTTGTTTTCATTCGTTAGTGATTTCAGGTTTTTAGAGATCAACCACCCGGCAAAAGAATTGCAACTGGTAATCAATCCCCTAGCAAACTCAATAAAATGATATCAAACTAGTGTAACCTAAAATTGATATCTTTATATAAAAGTACGTTGAAGTCAACAGACTCTGGCATATAAAATGATATTAATACTGCACAAAATGACATTCACCGAAAGAAGGTTCTTAAAATATCTTGCTATTGGCAACGAAGACAAACACTGGGGGATTTATCTTACAGGAGCCGGGCACATTAAAGTTGACAAGCATACCCAATATCCGCTCACCGATGATCCTTCGCACCACTACTTTCACTGGTCGGTCGGAAGAAGGTTATCGGAATACCAGGTTCTGTATATTACCAGGGGGCAAGGTACTTTCGAATCGGAACTTACCGGCGCCCGGAAAATCAACGCCGGGGATGTGTTTTTTCTTTTCCCCAGCGTGTGGCATCGTTTTAAACCCGACGAAGCAACCGGCTGGGATGAATACTGGGTGGAATTCGATGGGGAACTGATCAGCCATTACCGGGAAAAAGGATTTCTTTCGCCTGCTTCCCCGATTCTTCCCGTTGGCATCCAGGAAGAGATTGCCGGCAATTACCTGAAGATCACCGGATTATTAGGAGAAGAAAAGCCCGGTTTCCAATATATTGCTTCAGGCATTCTGCTTCAGATCCTCGGACAGATCTTTGCTTCCCGGAAATATCTTTTGTTTGAAGGCAAGGCCGTGGAAAAGCAAATCAGGCAAGCTAAGTTACTGATCCTGGAAAACCTTCACCTGAACATCTCTCAGGAAAGCCTTGCCGAAAGCATCGGAATGGGTTATTCATTGTACCGTAAAAAGTTTAAACAGTACACCGGCCTTTCTCCGGCCCGGTATCACATCCAGCTACGGATCAGCAAAGCCAAGGACTTATTGATCACCTCCGGTCAATCCATGAAAGAAATAGCCCACAGCCTGGGATTTGAGACGACCGATTATTTTTTCAGGCTGTTCAGGCAAAAAACCGGGTTCAC
>CAZANK010000682.1:0-2121 GCA_964486235.1 uncultured Prolixibacteraceae bacterium
GCCGCTTGCGGCGAGCTAAAGACTTATTCCTTAGTGATACCCCGCTGCTCTGCGGAGAGGTAGTTCATTCCTTTTTGGTGAAGCGGTCCTTTTTTTTCGTACCCGCGTACGTGTAATGATCGTCTCAGTCGTATTGAATACAAATTCACTGAAAAAACCCATGAATTTAAGGAATGGCTAAGTATTCTCAAACAGGACAGCGAATAGAAAGATTTCTTGCAACCCGGAAGGAACAGGACGTCGAAGCACAAATTGCGGAAGCAGAGCAGATTGTTCATGCCATCGGGAGAATTGACAGCCGGGAAGCATTCGGACAAGTCGAAAAGCGGATTCAAAAGCAGCAGGGCGGTATGCGGTTTCTGCGTATCCTCACCCGGGTGGCCGCGATCCTTTTTGTTCCGTTGCTGATCGCTTCTGCCTGGCTTTTCTATCAGCAGGGAAGGCCAAATACAACCGAACTGTTCAGCACGCAGAAAATTACCAATCCACCGGGAGTGCGCTCTGAAATTGTCCTGCCCGACGGATCCACGGTTTGGCTGAACGCGGAAAGCACCATCCGTTATCAGGTGCCCTTTGATCGGAGGAGCAGGGAGGTCGCGTTGACCGGGGAGGCATTCTTTGACGTAAAAAAGGACAGCCAAAGGCCGTTTCACGTCGTATCCGGAAAAGTTAATATCAATGTATTGGGCACACGTTTTAATTGTAAGGCATTTGCGGAAGATGCCATGGTCGAAGTTGTGTTGACTGAAGGGAAAGTAAGGTTGAACGCGGCTGGTTCCGAAACGGGCGAAGTGAATTTGAAGCCCGGAGAAAGGGCCGTGATCAGTAAAAGGACCAATCAGATCGACATTTCCTCAGGGGGTGTGGAAAAATATATTGGCTGGCGCGAGGGCAAACTGATTTTTGATGAATGTCCGTTGCCCGAGGTCGCCCGGCAGTTGGAGCGTTGGTTCGGGATCGAGGTGGAAATCGCCGACCCAAAGGTGTCCGGGTATCAGATTTCAACAACGTTTGAAAATGAACCGCTGCATCAGATACTGGCCTTGCTGGAGCTGGCTTCGCCGATTAAAACCAATCTGATCCCGGCTACGTATGAAAAACCGGCTCAAACCGGACGCAAAGCGAGAGTGACAATAATCGGCAAAAACTAAAGGAATGCCTATGAAGATATAAGGAATGAAATGATGAAGAAAGGAGATGCGCCAACACCTCCTTTCAAATCGCCCGAGGGCGGAATAAATTACTGTTACGAATTTAAACATTCAAATGTATGAAAAAAAAGACGAATTTACGGCGTCCGGCTTTTTCCGGATGCAGAAAAATTTTTAGAACGATGCGAATTTCTCTATTTCTTGTTTTGATCAGTGCATTGCAAATGCTGGCGGGGAGCAGTTACTCGCAGGCTACCCGGTTGAGCCTGGACATGAAGAATGTCACGATTAAGGATGTGCTTTCCCGGATTGAAGACCAGAGTGATTTCTATTTTCTTTATGACAGCGGACTGATCGATGTCCACAAAAAAGTGGATATGTCTGTTCAGAATGAGCAGATCGGGGTGATCCTGAACAAGCTGTTTGGCGAAGGCAAAGTCAATGCCGTGATCCGTGACCGGCACATCATTCTTTCTCCCGCAGAGGGACTTGTCGCCCAACCGCAAAGCAAAGGGATATCCGGCAAGGTCACTGATCCTTCCGGTCAACCGCTTCCGGGCGTAACCATAGCCGTAAAAGGCACGACCACCGGAACCATTACCGACATTGATGGCAGTTATTCACTTGTTAACATTCCAGATAAAGGTATTCTGATTTTTTCTTTTGTCGGGATGAGAAGTCTGGAGATACCTGTTACAGGCAAATCTTCAATCAACGTCACAATGGAGGAAGCGACGGTTGGTATTGAGGAAGTGGTCGCTGTCGGATTTGGGACACAGAAAAAAAGAGATGTGATAGGATCGATGAGTTCTATTCGCGGAGACGATCTTAATAAAATGCATGTTACTAATCTTGCTGAAAGTTTACAGGGTATGGCCAGCGGAATGATGGTAAGTAGCCGCAGCGGGCATCCTGGCAATGCTCCCGACATTAAGATTCGTGGTGTTAACTCTATCAATTTGAGCTCGGA
>CAZANK010000683.1:0-2116 GCA_964486235.1 uncultured Prolixibacteraceae bacterium
ATAGATCAGATCAGAGGAGAAACTGATGCCGTCAATGAGCGCACCCGTGCCATCATGGATGCTCAACAGGTGTGGAATGATATGGTCATGCCCGAAAAAGCCGGTCACATTTTTGCTTCGGCAAGGACGATGACCCGGTTGTTTTTCGATTCCACCAGTCCGCCATCGATGTCGATCAGGATGATCTCGTTGTGCCTGTCTTTAATCCTGATCTTTCCTTTCTCAAGGGTGGAAATGATCGGCGCGTGGTTCTTCAGGATTTCAAAACTGCCCAGGGTGCCGGGCAGTCTGACCAGCTTGACTTCCCCGGCATAAAGCCTTTTCTCCGGTGTGATCACTTCAATGTACATGGTAGTCGTAAGACAAAAGTTGTAAGTCGTAAGACAAAAGCCGTCATGCATCAGACGGTCGATTCGGCCATCATTTTCTCACCTTTGGCGATGGCCTGTTCAATGGTTCCGACCAGGTTGAAGGCTGCTTCCGGATACTGGTCAACTTCACCGTCCATAATCCTGTTAAACCCTTTGATGGTGTCTTCGATGGAAACCAGCACGCCTGGCATTCCGGTAAATTGTTCGGCCACGAAGAAGGGTTGGGAGAGGAATCGCTGGACGCGGCGCGCGCGGTGTACGATCAGCTTGTCTTCTTCCGAAAGTTCATCCATGCCTAAAATCGCGATAATATCCTGAAGTTCCCTGTACCGCTGAAGGATTTCCTTGACGCGTTGGGCGCAACGATAGTGTTCCCCGCCGACAATTTCGGCTGTCAGTATCCGGGAGGTGGACTCGAGCGGGTCGACCGCGGGATAGATCCCGATCTCAACGATTTTCCGGCTGAGCACGGTGGTCGCGTCCAGGTGGGCGAAGGTGGTCGCCGGGGACGGGTCGGTGAGGTCGTCGGCGGGAACATAGACGGCCTGTACCGACGTGATGGACCCGTTTTTTGTGGAGGTGATCCGTTCCTGCATGACCCCCATCTCGGTGGCCAGGGTGGGTTGATAACCCACCGCGGAGGGCATACGG
Source organism: uncultured Prolixibacteraceae bacterium (assembly GCA_964486235.1). Taxonomy (GTDB): domain Bacteria; phylum Bacteroidota; class Bacteroidia; order Bacteroidales; family Prolixibacteraceae; genus JBCFBK01. The sequence goes on from CAZANK010000683.1 coordinate 1,023, forward strand.
CCCAGTAGGGCCGACACTTCCGAGCCGGCCTGGGTAAAACGGAAGATATTGTCGACAAAGAACAGGATGTCGCGGTTCGAGCCGGCCGTTCCATCGCCGTCGCGGAGACTTTCTGCAATGGTCAGCCCCGACAGGGCAACACGGGCGCGTGCACCGGGTGGCTCATTCATCTGCCCAAAAACCATGGCCAGTTTCGATTTCTTCAACGCTTGCCGGTCAACCTTCGAAAGGTCCCAACCTCCTTCCTCCATCGATTTTCTGAATTCGTCTCCATAGTCGACGATTTTCGCCTCGATCATCTCCCGAAGCAGGTCATTCCCCTCCCGCGTACGTTCACCGACCCCGGCAAACACGGAAAGACCGCTGTGGGCAAGGGCAATGTTGTTGATCAATTCCTGGATGATGACGGTTTTTCCGACGCCTGCGCCGCCAAACAGGCCAATCTTACCGCCTTTGGCATAAGGTTCGATCAGGTCGATCACCTTAATCCCTGTGTACAGGACTTTCGTTTCGGTGGTCAAATCTTCATACTTAGGAGGCTTATTATGAATGGGTAAGCCTTCTTTTGGCAGGTTTTCCAGTCCGTCGATCGCATCGCCCGTGACATTCAGCAAGCGACCCAGCACCGTTTCACCTTTGGGCATGACAATAGGATGCCCCAACGGGATAACTTTCATGCCTCTTCGCAATCCATCGGTCGCGTCCATCGCGATGGCGCGGATCGTATTCTCACCGATATGCTGCTGACATTCCAGAATGAGGTTCGCAGTCCCCTCCCTGATCACCTCGAGCGAATCGAAAATTTTTGGAAGCGTGCCTCCTTCCTGGTCGAAACTGACGTCAACAACGGGTCCAATGACCTGGATGATTTTTCCAATATTCTGATCCATAGATATCTATAATTTAATCTCACGCCTGCCTCAGCAGGAATTTTTTTCTGAATCAGCGGTTCCCCCTTGCGCGGGAATGCCGGCCTGTCAAATTACAAAAAAGCACAACAACTCCGTCATGTTTAGGTTTAAGAATTAGAAATCGCAGGATTAAATTAATTTTTGCGTTTCATGATGTTCCGGGCAAGGGAGAGAAGTTCTTCC
>CAZANK010000684.1:0-2113 GCA_964486235.1 uncultured Prolixibacteraceae bacterium
GATTGAGTATAAGATGCATTTTTTTTCATCTTCTTTCCGGAATACGATAGAAAATGGAGCAACGCGATCAACATATTTACGAGGAATTACTGGCCGACAGCCGGTTTGTGCTTTGGGCTTCAGGCAGGAACGAAGCGGACCGCTTTTATTGGGAACAATGGCAGAAGCGTCATCCTGATTCACGCGATCCGTTCTATGAGGCCTGCCGCACCGTTCAAATGCTGAAGTTTAAATCGCCTGCAATTTCGTTGCAGGAAGTATCCGATCGCTGGCTTCGGTCAAAAAGGAACATGAAGCTTCGTCCAGCCTCCGGTCCGGTGTTCTGGTTTAGCCGAGCAGCGGCGGTCCTTCTTCTTCCTTTACTTGTGCTTACCCTCTGGTTCTATTTCAGCCAGCGTCAGATAAAGGCTGCGTACAGTCAGTTGAGCGAATACAGCCAAAAGAAGGCGATCCGGGTAACGGCGCCTTTGGGTGCTCAGCTTGAGGTAGAGCTTCCAGACGGGACCAGGGCCTGGCTGAACTCCGGTTCTGAAATCAGCTATCCTGCCAGTTTTACCCAAGGGAAACGAGAGGTTGAAATGACCGGTGAGGTCTATTTCCAGGTGTCGAAAAGTCAGGATGTGTTTATCGTGAAAAATCCCGGCCCGACGATCAACGTATACGGAACCGCGTTTAATGTCCATGCCTATCCCGACGAAAAAGAGATCACGGTGGCGCTGGCAGAGGGGACGATCGCGCTGGAGAAAGACGGGAAGGAACTCGTGATGAACCCGGGTGAGGTTGTCTTTTTCGACGCATCAACCGGACGTTTGACAAGGCAGGAAACAGCCGTTTATCCATATACCTGCTGGCGCGAGGGGAAATACATTTTCAGGGATGCGCCGTTAGGGTCAATCCTGAAAACGTTGGAAAGAAGATATCATGTGACCATCCAATTGGATGACCCCGGCCTGAGCCAGTTTAAGTACAATGCCACGATCAAGGGGGAACCCTTGGAACAAATTCTGGAACTGATGACATTCTCAGCGCCTATAAGCTATGAGTATCGAAGACAGCAACTTCAGCCCGACGGCAGTTATACACAAGCCAAAGTGAGACTTTGGAGAGATACCGCGAAAATGATGAATCCTAAAAAGTAACGCCTATGAAAAAAAAGATGCAGGCCATGCGGCAAACATCCCTGCATCTCAATTTGATAATTCGTGTAATAATTAATCAGTACAAATTTATGAAAAAAAAACAACACGGCACGCCGGCAAAAGCAGCCGGTATGTCTAAGATTTTTAGAGCTATGAGATTTACCGTTTTTTTGACATTGGCCTGCGTGGTCCAGGTGGCCGCGGAAAAGAGCTTTTCACAAAACACCAGCGTCACCCTGGAGCTGAAAAACACGAGTGTTGAGAATGTACTTCTCAGGATCGAAGAACAAAGCCGTTATGTCTTTCTCTACAACAAAGACCTTGTCGATGTGACCCGGAAGGTGGATGTCCAATTTAAGGATGTCCCCATCGAAGAAGTATTGAAATCGGTCTTTCACAGTACCGGGATTCAATACCGGATGATTGGCCATCAAATCGCGCTTAGTCCCGGTTATGTTCAGCAACCTAAAGCAGTGAAAGTTACCGGAAAGGTAACGGACTCTTCAGGGGTCCCTTTACCTGGAGTGACTGTCGTTATCAAGAACACAACATACGGAACAATCACGGACTCAGACGGGAATTTTTCATTCCCGGATGTTCCGGCCGACGGGATACTGGTCTTTTCATTCGTGGGGATGAAAACTCAGGAGGTCCCCCTCGCCGGGAGAACGAACATCAATGTGGCGATGCAGGATGAGACCATCGGCATCGATGAGGTTGTAGCTGTTGGTTACGGCGTCCAGAAAAAGGCGAATCTGACCGGTGCAGTGTCAACAGTATCAGTACCGCAAATGGAAAAACGGACCGTTGCCCAAACTTCATTGGCGTTGCAAGGCCTGGTGCCGGGCTTAACCATCACGCAGCGCAGCGGGAAACCTGGCGGTGATTCGGGGATTATCAGTGTCCGTGGTAAGACGACATTGGGAAACAATGACGTGCTGGTGCTGATTGATGGGGTCGAATCGAATATCAAC
>CAZANK010000685.1:0-2109 GCA_964486235.1 uncultured Prolixibacteraceae bacterium
CAGTCAGGAATGCCCGATCAACAAACGATTGAAGCGACAAACTACCTGGCAAGAGAGTATCTTTCTCCGGTCACGTATCAGTTTATGACGCCTGCAAGCGGAGACGGATCACTTGCCGATCTGGCCAGGTCAATCCGGAAAAACCCGCTCTCAAAGAGGGAGGCAGACGGTGAATCCCGAGGAAAGGAGACCGTCAGTGCGACGTCTTCAAGTGAATTTGTGACAGAGACATTAGCAAAGGTCTATCTCCGCCAGGGACTTTTTCAGGATGCCATTCAGGTATACCAAAAATTAAGTTTGAAATATCCCGAAAAAAGTGTTTACTTTGCCAGTCAAATTGAAGAAATCAAAAAATCAATGACTAATTAATAAAGAAAATCATGTACACGCTGATCACTGTTCTTTTGTTTATCGTCTGTGCCCTCTTGATCCTGATCGTCCTTGTGCAGAATTCTAAAGGAGGAGGTTTGGCCAGTAATTTTCAGGCATCCAATCAGATTATGGGTGTTCGAAAAACAACAGATTTTCTGGAAAAAACAACCTGGGTTTTGGCCGGTGCTTTATTGTTCCTGTGCATTTTGGGAAGTGCATCGATTCCCCGCACGGCAGAAGAAGTGAATCATTCATCCGTGAAGGATCAGATTGAGAATGCCGTTGACCCGAATGCGGTCCCGAATTTTCCGACAGCGGTCCCGGATTCGGCCAGGTAAAAGCTTTTTAACGCGGAGGAAAACGGTTTGTCTCTTTTAAAGAGGCAAACCGTTTTTTTGTATCCCTGTGGTCGGTTAATCTGTCAGCCTGTCAGGAAATGTGACATTTTATTAAGTATTTGATTCAGGGTTGTTTAGTTTGCACCCTTGTGCAAAATGACAAGTTCCGCAATGTAAATCTGTCGTTCTTTTTCCGCCAGGGTATCCTGCTTCGTTTTTGGCATACATTTCGATAAGGAAGGTTCAAATTTAAAAAATGTCTAACTAAAAATAATTAGAAAAAATGGCAGATTTGAAAGGTAAGATCCTTGCAGGTAAAATTCTTGTACAACCGAAGGAAGCAGAAACGAAAACAGCAAGTGGAATTATTATTCCTGATTCCGCGAAGGAAAAACCACAAGCGGGCGTGGTCGTCCTGGTTGGTGCCGCGAAGAAGGATGAGCTCATGGAAGTGAAAGCAGGAGACACTGTTTTCTATGGTAAGTATTCCGGCACAGAGTTGAGTATTGACGGCGCAGACTATCTGTTGATGTCGCAAACCGATGTATTGTATATTGCATAATTAACAATCAATTAAAAGAAACGGAAAATGGCAAAAGAGATTAAATTTAATATCGAAGCGAGGGATCTTCTGAAAAAAGGCGTTGACAAACTGGCTGATGCAGTGAAGATAACACTTGGTCCGAAAGGCCGTAATGTGGTGATTGAAAAGAAATTTGGTGCTCCTCAAATCACCAAGGATGGTGTCACTGTTGCAAAAGAGGTTGAGCTTGCTGATCCTTATGAAAATATCGGTGCCCAGATGGTGAAGGAAGTAGCCAGCAAGACGGGTGATGATGCCGGTGATGGAACAACCACCGCAACGGTACTGGCACAGTCGATCATTAATGTCGGATTGAAAAACGTGACAGCGGGAGCTAATCCGATGGACCTGAAACGGGGTATTGATAAAGCTGTTGTTAAAGTTATTGAAAGCATTAAGTCCCAGTCACATAATATTGGCGATGATTACAGCAAAATTAAACAAGTGGCCAAGGTGTCTGCCAATGGTGACGAGGAGATCGGCAGCCTGATCGCCGAAGCCATGGAAAAAGTGAACAAGGAAGGCGTGATTACCGTGGAAGAATCGAAAGGTACGGACACGTATGTTGACGTCGTGGAAGGAATGCAGTTCGACCGCGGATACATTTCTCCCTATTTCGTGACGAATACTGAAAAAATGGCGGCTGAACTGGATCATCCTTATATCCTGATCCACGATAAGAAGATCAGCACCATGAAAGATTTGCTCCCCATCCTGGAACAAGTCGCTCAAAACGGACGTCCCCTGATGATCGTTGCAGAAGATGTTGACGGTGAGGCGTTGGCAACATTGGTTGTTAACCGGCTGCGCGGTTCG
>CAZANK010000686.1:0-2106 GCA_964486235.1 uncultured Prolixibacteraceae bacterium
GTTTTTATACATTCCATTATCCACTGAATAATGGTGTCTGGTTTTTGACTCGCCTATAATCATATTTAATTACGCAAAATTATTGGTTATGAAAAAAATACAATTAATTTCCGTTTTTCTGATCCCGGCCACCCTGTTCTTTTCCTTTGCCGAGGATAAAGACAGGATGAGTGAAAAACCGGCTTGCCTCCAGGCAGGCGATATTCAAGGGGATATTCCTTTGAAAAAGGATAAAGGAGTACCTTATGATAAAGCGCTGGCTGATAAGTATCATCTGGATATACCTGAACCTGCAGACTCGCTTGATCCTGCGCCGGAATGGCTTCAAATGGCCGATATGTTCACGGCAGACTGGTCTGTGAAGGCTGATATGCTTAATACTCCCTACTCTTTATGGAAAGGATATAGCATTGAATTGGAAGATACCTTAATTGAAAGGATCCTCCGGTTACAGCCATTGTATGGTAAAAGGAAAATACATGAACAGATCCCAAAAACAATTGACGGGAATTTTGACGGGTCAGAGGTTAAAGGGGTGGCGCTGATCTCTCATGTTCCTCACAGCGAAGCGGCCTTTAAACAGGCGCACGCGCAAGGATTCAGGGTTATCCCATATGTCCATTTCAGATGTATCCATACCTATTATGCCGACCAGGACGTTTTTTTGTTCCGGCATCCTGAAATATTGCTCAAAGACGCGGAGGGCAAATGGTCTCATTTACCCATGGACGGAACTGACCGGTTATACCGGTATCTTGTCTGCGCCAATAATCCAAGCTACTGGAATCTTTCGTTGTCTTACGTGAAGAAGCTGATGGACTGGGGAGCAGATGGTCTGTTCATCGACAATGTGGAGGAAAGGGAGGAATGTTTCGCGCCCGGATTTACGAATTTGAATCCTGAATTCGGTCCGTACGTTCATGAACACCTTTTCCCCGGAGCCGCGCATGATTATGCTTTTGACCGCTTTCTTCAAGCGGTCCGCGCCCTGGTTAAAAGTTATGGCGAAGACAAGATCATTGTGCTTAACCCGGGGATGGGCTCTCAATTTCAAAAAGACGGAGACTGTTGCACATGGGAATCCTTTATTTACAGTTGGGCCTGGGAAGGACGGGATCCAAACCAGAGCTGGATCAATATTAAAAAACGTGTTCAGGAAAATGAATGGTTCATAAAAGCCGGCCGGCGCATCACAGCATTGTCATACCTAGACCCTTCCCGAAAAGAGGTAAAAGATGATGCGTTCTGGGCATTTTGCGCAGCCCGTTTGCTGGATATGGTCTGGTGGTGCACTTTGAAAAACACCGGCGCAGAATACCTTTACCAGGTTCGCATGGGTAAATGCCTTCAACCATTGCAGGAGACCGGTCAGATTGCATACAGCGTTTATGAAAACGGGATAATCATCCTTAACGACACTGTGAAGGATAAGGCAATCACGATCAGTCTGCCGTCTGAATTTAATTGCACACAACTCCTGGATCTCTATCAAAGGGGAAAAAATATAAAAGTCAGCAGGGGATGCGTCGAAATTACAGTTCCTGCGCAGTCTGCAAGAATCTATCTCCGGCAGGAAACGGCCCGCGTCAATTAAAAATAAAGGTTTCCGTGTTAATTTTTTTTAATAACTTCATGCTGTTTTTTTAAATGAGAAACTGACGATAAACTGAAACCATGAAACTGCTGTTCAAAACCAAGACGATTACCCAAAGTATTGTTGCTTTTATGCTGACAGGCATTTTGTTTTCCTGTGCCCCGAAAGCTGCAACCGACATTCAGACACCTGCCGGACCTGCGAAAAGCGATTATTATGTGGCCGCCTACATCTGGCCGTCCTGTCATCATGACGAACGCTTTGGCGATATGCTGTGGCCGGAGGGCACCGGTGAGTGGGAAGTCATCAAAAAAGGGAATCCCCGTTTTGAAGGGCATTACCAGCCTCGCCTGCCGTTGTGGGGTTACGAGATGGACAATGATCCCGGCGTGGTGGAGAAATGGATCGACGTGGCCACCGACCACGGCATCAATGTATTCGTGTATGACTGGTACTGGTACGATGGTGGGCCTTACCTAGAAAGCGCCCTCAATGATGGGTTCCTGAAGGCA
>CAZANK010000687.1:0-2101 GCA_964486235.1 uncultured Prolixibacteraceae bacterium
TCATATCATTGAATTTTTTTGTCCGGTATGTAATACAATTCCGTTTTCCCAATCACAACAGCCGGGACAGGCGAAATCATATAGTTAATCGCAGCTTACTTATAAAAGCTTTCTAAACATCAATCCATTTTTTCTCCTTTATAATTTTCTCAAGGTGTTTTACGTCAAATTCTTTTCTTTTGATTTTTCGTTTTCTAAACAGCCTGTCGTACCAATAGAGAAATGGTATGTTGTATTCTTCGATAAAATATTCATCAAATTTAAATCCAACCATATCTATTTCAAAGGTTTCGCTAAATCTTTGAATAAATTCGTCTGCGTCATCGCCAATCAAATCCAGCTCTTTAAAAAGTACTGTTTTCTCGTCAACATTATCTCCTAATGTGTTTTTTATAAATTTTTTCATTGTTGACCGGGTTATTAACCAGTATTTTAAGCAATCGAATTATTTGAAGATTAATGGCGAACCGGTATTTTCAATTTTCAGTGTGAATAAACTGCTTGAAAGTTTCGGGGGTAGCGTGGAAGAAACCCGCGAAGCGCTCGATTATTTCCGCGATGAAGTGAAAAAAGCGGGTTTCCCTGGATTGCATATTCAGTGGAACCAGGGTGGTGGTTCGCTGATGTCGGAAGAAAACGCGAACCGGTTTCGCGAACGAGCGGATATTATGGGCTTCAACAGTGTGGCCATGTACAACATGGGCGGACGGGTTGAGGATTATATCGTTTACGGAACCAATTCCATCAAAATTCGCGAACAACTGGATGCCGTTCTGGATGTTCCGGTATTTCCCTGTGTTTCCATAGGCTGGGACGATACGCCTCGTTTTCCGGCTAAAGGGATTAAAGACGTGGTACACTACAACAACACGCCTCAGAGTTTTGCAACATTGCTTCAAAAAGCAAAAGAATATGTTGACAGCCACCCTGATCAGCCAAAACTGATCACCATCAATGCGTGGAACGAATGGGTGGAAGGCAGTTACCTGCTGCCCGACATGCTCAACGGATTCGGCTATCTGGAAGCAGTAAAAAAGGTAATAAGCGGAGATTATGATGACGATATGACTGAATAAAAGCCGGATAAGTGGTGATATTCATGTCCGGTACTGTAGTGGAAGAGGCTTTCCTGAAACACCTTACCTGTTTGACGGGATCCGTCAACATATTTTTAGCGTTTTTGTTTTTGGTGCGGGATTGGGGATTATTTACCTTTGTAAGAGCCAAATCGTAAATAAAAGTGAAAAATCAACTTCCCCCCCCAAGAACGGAATCGCAATGGAGTGAGTTGTGGGCAAGGTTTAAGAATGGTGACCCCAACGCATTTGGGATTATTTACAACGAGCATATCGATTTCTTGTTTAATTATGGGAAAAGCATTACGAAAAACGTCGAAATAATCGAAGATTCGATTCAGGATTTATTTCTCTACCTGTTATCCAAAAAGGATCAGATCATTACCCCTAATTACGTTCGGTATTATTTACTGAAAGCATATAAACGTATTTTAATTGAGAAGATCAGGAGTGAAAGAAAAACGGTGGACAGGATTGATGATGGGGCTATCGATTTCGAATTGGAAATTGAAACAGAAGGGATTGAAGAAAAGCAAATAGAAGAGAGGAAGATTGCTTTGATCGAAAAACTGATTGAGAATTTGGATCCTCAAAAAAAAGAAATCATTTTTCTGAAGTTTCAGAGTGGGTTGAGCTATGCCGAAATTTCTGATATCGTTGGAATTCGCCCCTCCTCAGCGAAGCAGGTTGTTTACCGTGTCATGTCTTCCTTCCATGAAATCATAAAGGATCAGGCCATTGAATTGTTGTTTCTTTTTTTTAAACGAGTAAGGCGTTGATATTTAGATGTTCATACCTTGGTTTATCCACTTTCACAAAATTAGAATCATTTCTTTGTAGACTTTTTCAGTTTTTCCCTACTCTATAATTGAAGAAGTGAAAGAAAATGGATCAAATCAAGAAATACATTTATCATCCGCTGTTTTTAAAATGGGTTTATGAGAGTGATGAGCATACCGAAGAGTATTGGAATGACTATCTGGAAGAAAATCCTGAAGAGAAACAGATGATCATGACATTAAAAG
>CAZANK010000688.1:0-2092 GCA_964486235.1 uncultured Prolixibacteraceae bacterium
CCCGGTAACTGATATAGTTTTTATTGCCTCCATGCCGGGGGCTGCCATAATATCCCTGCAAAGAATGTTTTCTCACCAACCCGAAAAACTGGCGGTCGAAGCCCGTCTCGCAACCGTTCCACTCCATTTTCCCGGCTTCCATTTTTTCCAGGAAAAGGGTCTGTTCTTCCCACGATAATTCTTCAAATGTTTTCTGACAATCTCTTATGCAGGATTGCCGGATGAGCGCCAGTCCTTCCCGGTATATTCCTTGATACCGGGCGTATGGCCCTGTTAATTGTTTGTCGATGAAGTTGGTCACGCCCGCATCTTTTCCCCCCGGCCATTCGTCCGCCGGGATCATCTGTTCGGCAATGGCATCTACCAACGATGCCTCCGTTTCGGTGAAGAAGTGCCGGGACGATTTCCCCGGGCGGTTTACACAAGCCGGCAATAACAGGACACTGCCGGAAGTGATGGCTGTCATCCGGATAAAATGCCGTCGTGACAAAGCGTTTTTTTCCATACCCTATTGGTTTTTAATATCGTTAGGTAAATTATTCCCAATACAACCGGTTCTCCAGAACGTAATTGAACATTTCCTGATACAGGCCTAATTGGATGTCTAAAATATCGTCGTGGGTAACAGGAAAAGTTTTAGTCCCGCGATCTGAATTCTCTATAATTTACTTTATATTTCCCGGTTCGAGCCGGAATTTGCGCGAGCGGTCAAAGTAATCGTCCAGCAGTTCAATGTTGAACTCACCGAGCATCTGGTCTACTGTTTTGGTTTCATCGTTACTGGTCACCAAAACTGCGCCCACTCTCCCGGGATCTTTAACCGTAACTGCTTCGCCATATTTTTCCTTAAGCCTGTCCAGTTTTTCCCAGTTGTAATCGAGGTGTACCAACCGGCAGTCGAGATTGATTTTGGCAACGGTGTAATTGAAATAATTGGTGGTGCTGGCGACTACATCGCCTAAGGGGTCGCGTATCTCGGAAGGGTTGCTTTTCCCCCCGATCGCGCCGACAAAAAACGACCGGCACGAATACGCCCAGTAACTTTGTACGAGCCCCCCATGGTACATGGAAGAAAACAGGATGAGATCGGGTTTTGCTCCCTGGTATTTTTCCAGAAGCTCAGGAAAGTTCAAATCGAAACAAATAGCACAGGCCACCCGGCCAAAATCACATTGGATGACCGGCACTTCATCGCTGGCTTTAATGCCGGACTCCATTTCCCCGATGGTCGGGAAGTTTTTGTTGTAAACACCGGCGGTCCGGCCATCCCGGTCCAACACAACTGCCGAATTGTACCAGTTCCCGTCTTCAGCCTGGTGTTTTGTCCCAAAAGCAATGTAACAATGGCTTTCTTTGGCTACGGAAGCAAAGTATCCTTTCACCTGGTCTTTTCGCACCGTATAATAATTGAATTGTTCTTCCCGGTCCATTCCTGCCGGACGGTCGCAGGCTTCGGGCAAAACAATCAGGTCGGGCTTGCTGAAAAGTACCTGGGCTATTTGTTTTTTCCAAAATGCAATGACCTGTTCAACCAGTTTTTGTGCATCCTGATTTTTGTTGATCCTGGGAATTTCGCCAATGACCGCGATTTTCACGTAATTGCTTGCATCCAGGGCAAAGGGTATTGAAAAATTCAGAAATGTAAAACACGCTAAAATCAAATAAATGCCATATCCTTTTTTCATTTTGACCAGGTTTTAGGTTCATATTTAAAGACTATTAATTTACATTATTTTTTTGTCCTTGCAACACTGGTACCATAATTACTGTATTGCTGCCAGCGGTTTTCATGCCCCAACTGAAAAACAACGCCTGTTTCCCGGATTGTGTTTCTCAGTTCAACGGCTTGTTCGATGCTGTGAGCTTTTAAATAAAGCACAGCATCACCGCTAAAAGGAGCTTTGAACCGGGTACGATGATCTTTCCCTGTTTTCATTTTTCCTGAGCCTTCAATCTGGCCTGACCCGGGATTGAACCATTCGTATTTATATTTTCCCTTTTCAAGATTAACCGAAAATACAGTATCCGGGGAAGGCTGATATACAAGATATTCATGACCTGGATTTGCCAAACAATAGGTCGTTGATGAAAG
>CAZANK010000689.1:0-2087 GCA_964486235.1 uncultured Prolixibacteraceae bacterium
TCAAAACCCGGGAAAGTATTTACCCGCGAAGAGATCTATTATTCGGTTTGGGGAGATAATGTGGTCGTGGGCGATCGGACCATCGATGTTCACATCCGGAAACTGCGGGAGAAAATCGGGAATAATCATATCCGGACCTTAAAAGGGATTGGCTATAAGTTCGTGGAGTAGAATCTTTCTCAAAGTTCTTTTCTTAACCTGGCCACAGGGATTCCCAGTTGTTCCCGGTATTTGGCCACCGTCCTCCTGGCAATCGGATAAGATTTTTCCTTCAGGATCTGGGTCAGCTTGTCATCGGTCAGCGGACGGTGTTTATTTTCTCCCGAAATGCACTCTTCCAGGATTTTTTTGATCTCACGGGTTGACACTTCTTCGCCGGTATCTTTCTGCATCCCTTCCGAGAAGAAATACTTTAGCGGGAAGATACCGAAATGGGTCTGGATGTATTTGCTGTTCGACACCCTCGATATGGTTGAAATATCCAACCCGGTGCGGTCGGCAATGTCTTTCAGGATCATGGGCTTCAGCTTCGTTTCGTCTCCGTCCTGAAAATACTCCTTCTGGAGCTCAATGATTTCGGACATCGTCAACAAAAGAGTCTGATGTCGTTGACGGATCGCGTCAATAAACCACTTGGCCGAATCCATTTTCTGCTTGACAAACAGAAGAGCTTCTTTTTGATCGCGCGAAATGCTTTTGCGGTTTTGGTTGTACGACCGCACCATGTCGAGGTAGGTGCTGCTCATCTTAAGGTCGGGGACGTTGCGCTGGTTGAGGGAGAGCTGAAGCTCTCCGTCGTTGTTCTCCAGGATGAAATCCGGCACAATGACCTGGTTCGACTTACTGAGCGGATTGCTGTATGAACTTCCGGGTTTCGGATTCAGTTTCAGAATTTCGCCGACGGCGTTCTTAAGCTGTTCCTCGGTAATTTCATGCTTGCGGGTAATTTTGTCGTAATGTTTCCGGGTGAACTCATCGAAACTATCGCGGAGAATGTCCGTGGCGAGGATGGCAGGCGCTGTTTCCTTTTTACGCCTGATCTGAAGCAGCAGGCATTCGCGGAGATCGCGCGCCCCGACTCCGGCAGGATCAAAGTCCTGAATAACGCGCAGGATCTTTTCCAGTTCCTGCTCGGGGACATCCATGTTTACGTTGAACGCCAGGTCGTCGCTGATCGACGCCAGGTCGCGCCTCAAATAGCCGTCATCGTCGATATTCCCAATGATATATTCTGCCAGTTTTTTTTGTGTTTCGGTTAAGTTGGTCAACCCCAGTTGTTCGTTCATGGACTCATGAAAACTGGTCCCCACCGAAAAAGGGATATCGATTTGCTTATCGTCTTTTGAATAATTGTTGGAAGAAAGCCGGTATTCGGGGATGTCGTCGTCATCCATATAATCTTCCAGGGAGAATTCGTCGTTGTCGGTTTCTCCGGCCGAATGATCTTCCTGTTCATCGGTTTCCTCGGAAGGTGAATCGCCGGTCAGCTCCAGAACAGGATTTTCTTCCAGCTCTTTCTTGATGCGCTGCTCCAACTGGATCGCAGGAATCTCCAGAAGCTTGATCACCTGAATTTGCTGAGGCGAAAGCTTCTGCAGTAATTTTTGCTGCAAGCTGAGTTTCTGAGATGGCATGTTCCCTGTTTTTTCAAATGTCCTGTTACAAAAATACGAAAAAATCAGGAACTAAATGGAGCTTTTCCCCAGACCCCACCTCCTTTCAGAATTCAGCGTTCTTCGGCGTGCGCGGAAAAGCAATGACATCACGGATATTGCCCATCCCGGTTAAAAAAAGGATAAACCGCTCAAACCCGAGTCCAAAACCGGAATGCGGAACCGTGCCAAACCGGCGGGTATCGAGGTACCACCACATTTCTTCCACCGGTACTCCCAGTTCTTCCATCCGGGCTACCAGCTTCCCGTAATCCGCTTCCCGCTCCGAACCGCCAATGATCTCGCCAATCTGGGGAAAGAGGACATCCATGGCCGCTACCGTTCTTCCGTCGTCGTTCTGCTTCATGTAGAACGCTTTAATTTCTTTGGGATAATTGATCAGGATCACCGGCTTCTGAAAGTGCGTTTCGACCA
>CAZANK010000690.1:0-2082 GCA_964486235.1 uncultured Prolixibacteraceae bacterium
ACCAAAAATTCATTCTTGATTTTGTGAAAGCAAGCGGCAGCCTGAAAAACATGGCGCAAACCATGAAACTGAGTTACCCCACGGTCCGGAACCGCCTGGATGAGATCATCAGTAAAATCAATAATGCTGATACCGATGAAAAGTAAAGTTTTCTCAAGTCAATCATTTAATAAACCAAAAATTATGAAACCAGGTATCCTTATTTTCTTTGCATTCCTGTTCATTCATTTGAATTCATGCAGTCAGGATCTTAAAAAACTGAACACTTCAGACGTAGACAAAAGTAAAGTAAAGATTGCGCAGGATTTTGCATCAAGCTTCCTCTCCAAAGCAAAAAATGGCGGAACATATCAGTTTCAGAACGAGGCTATTGCCATCGTGAAAAATTCGCTGACCGGAGAAACGCAAAAACTGCTTTACGAACAGCTTAAAAGCCAGTTCGGAGATTTTCAGTCATTGGAATATGCAGAAAGCTGGGTTCAGGGGGCCGGTCAGGAAAATCTGATCGTCCGGTTAAAAGGCGATTTTACAAAGAGTAATAAAAAACTGGAAATACGGGTGGTTCTCGATAAATCGAACAAGATCGCCGGTTTCTGGGTGAAACCCTGGTCGGATATGTTGTGATAAAAAATAACATCCATGAACGCAATCTGCCTGGTGATAACGGCGTTGGTAATTTTCGCGCTTGCCTACCGGTTTTACTTTAGTTTTATATGTGCAAAAGTGCTGACAATACATTCTGCAAGAGTGACGCCGGCATTCCGGTTATACGACGGTCAGAATTACTACCCGACGAACAAATGGCTCCTGTTCGGGCATCATTTTGCCGCCATAGCCGGGGCCGGCCCATTGGTGGGTCCGGTGCTGGCCGTACAATTCGGCTATTTCCCGGGATTTATGTGGATGCTGGTCGGCGCAGTACTGGCCGGAGCAGTCCACGATCTTGTGATTCTGACCGCTTCCGTACGCCACGACGGGAAATCGATCATCGAAATTGCCAAAAACGAAATCGGAAAAATAAGCGGAGTAACCACTTCGGTTGCCGTGATCATTATCGTGATTGTCGCACTTGCCGGATTAGGACTTGTGGTCGTGAATTCGCTTACCGAAAGTTCCTGGGGAACATTCACGATCGCCGTCACGATCCCTGTTGCCCTGATCATGGGCATCTGGATATCAAAAATCAGAAAAGGGAAAATGGCGGAAGCTACCCTCTTTGGAATTGCCATGCTGGTCCTTGCCGTTATTTATGGCCGTTATATTCCCGGTTCGTCAATGGCCTCATGGTTTACATTCGATCACCGTTCACTGACCATCCTGCTGGCTCTTTATGGTTTTCTGGCGTCGGTACTGCCCGTTTGGCTCTTGCTTTCACCACGCGACTATCTCAGTTCGATCATGAAGGTAGCGGTTGTCATTATGCTTGCCATAGGGGTTATCCTGGTAGCCCCCGATCTCAAAATGCCCCTTTTTACGGCGTTCACCCGTGGAGGTGGCCCGATCATCCCGGGAACACTGTACCCGTATCTGTTTATTACCATCGCCTGTGGTGCCGTTTCCGGGTTTCACGCATTGGTCAGTTCGGGAACCACTCCCAAAATGCTGATGAACGAAAAGGGCATAAAACTTATCGCTGTCGGTTCGATGATGATTGAAGGACTAGTAGGCATACTCGCCCTTATTGCTGCAGCAAGTCTTTTCCCTCTCGATTTTTTCACGATCAACATACCGTCCGAAAAGTTTCAGCAAATCCTTCCGCAGCTTCAGGCAATGGGCTTCACCGGATCCAATATCACAGAACTCTCAACCGAAATAGGCGAAAAAATCGCCGGCCGTCCGGGTGGAGCAGTATCGCTGGCCGTGGGTATGGCGCAAATCTTTTCCTCCATTCCGGGCATGGAAAAACTGATGTCGTACTGGTACCATTTTGCCATTATGTTCGAAGCGCTGTTTATTCTCACCGCCATTGATGCCGGTACCCGCATCGGACGTTTTGTTATGCAGGAAGCCCTTGGAAAGATCTATCAGCCCTTCGGCCGCACGGACTGGCTTCCGGGAAACCTGCTGGCCAGCGGCATTATC
>CAZANK010000691.1:0-2079 GCA_964486235.1 uncultured Prolixibacteraceae bacterium
CTTGTTCAATATCCTGGCCAATCTTCTTGGTCTCTTCATCAATGGTCGATTTCATTTCCCTGATATCCTTCTTGATATCACTGGTATTCTCCTCAAGTTCACGCTTGATTTCGTTGGTGGCCTTCCTGAATTCCCTCATCCCTTTGCCCAATGTTTTGGCAATATCAGGAATTGCCTTTGAACCAAAGAAAAGCAGGGCCACCAGCATCACCAGGATAATTTCCCCACCACTAATAAACAATATATCCGGAGTCATCTGTTCAATTTTTTGTTCCGTCCTGGACGGATGTTTTTCATGTGCAAGTACGTTCGTCGTTTTATCTTCGACCGGTGTTTCTTCTGCCCGGCAATGTCCGGACTGATCCCCCATTGCCCTCCCAAAACACGCTTCTGCCCGACAAATATACAAACAAGTTCAGTAAGATGGTCAAAAGACAAACGTAAAAAAGACGAAACAGGCTCGCGGTAACCCGGTGACCGGAACCGTCATAAACCCAAAAGCAGCCTGGTTCCGGTAACAAAAGCAACCTGCGGCCTGTCCGGCAGGTTGCTTTGCTATTTTTCCGCGATAACCCCGCGTTTCTTCTTCCGAAAGTGACTGCTTTTACGCTTTTTTCCTGGCCGATTCGGCCACCTTACGTTGCGTGTCAAACACGATGGGCGTCGCCACAAAGATGGAAGAATACGTTCCGATCAAAATCCCGACCAGCAATGCGAAGGTAAAGCCCTGGATGGAGGTCCCCCCGAAAAGGAAGATCGCGAAAAGTACGATCAGTGTCGACAATGACGTACTAAAGGTGCGTCGCAATGTGGAATTCATCGCCTCGTTCATGTTTTGTTCCCTGTTCCTCTTCGGATGGATCGTCAGATATTCACGGATACGGTCATACACGATCACCGTGTCATTAATGGAATACCCGATCACGGTCAGGATCGCCGCGATAAAGGCCTGGTCGATCTCCAGGGAAAAAGGAAGGAGTCCATGGAAGAGCGAAAAGACCCCCAGGATAATGACCGTATCATGGGCCAGCGCAAGCGTGGCCCCCAGTCCATATTGCCAGTCCCTGAAACGCAACAGGATGTAAAGGAAAATGATGATCAGCGCGAAGAAGATTGCGATCAACGCATCCTTCTTGATGTCGTCCGAAATCGTGGGCCCTACCTTTTGGGAACTTTGCCGGTAATCGGCGTCAAATTGCTGTTTGGTGACCTGATCCCCGATAAAGCCGCCCTTCTTCAAGCCCTCGAACAGCAGGGTTTCAACTTCATTATCGACCTCATCCGACATTTCTTCGATCTTGTATTCGGTCGTGATCTTCACCTGATCACTGCCCCCGAAAGTTTTCACCTCGGGCGCTTCGCCAAAGACCTGGGCGAGGGCGCTCCCCACTTCCGCCACTTTGACATCCTGATCAAACCGGACCACATAGGTCCGTCCTCCTTTAAAATCGATCCCGTAGTTGAAGCCGCGGGTAAAAATCGAAGCCAGCGAAATCACGATCAGGCTTGCCGAAATGATGTAGAAAACCCTCCGCTTCGACAAAAACGGAAACCGGGTATTCTGCAACCAGTTTTTTGCCGCCTGCGAGGTAAACGTGATCGTCCTGTTTTTGGAAAGCTGGTGTTCGAAAACCAGCCGGGTAAGAAAAATGGCTGTGAATAACGACGTAAAGATACCGATGATCAGCGTAGTGGCGAAGCCCTTGATCGGACCGGAACCGAACAGGTAAAGAACAAACCCGGTGAGCAACGTGGTGACCTGTCCGTCGATAATCGCGGAATACGCATTTTTAAATCCGTCGGTAATGGCCATCTTCAGTCCCTTTCCGCTGTTCAGCTCATCCTGTACACGCTCGAAGATCAGCACGTTCGCGTCGACCGCCATCCCCATGGTGAGCACGATACCGGCAATGCCGGGAAGCGTCAACACCGCCCCGATTGACGCGAGGATCCCGATCAGGAAAAACAGGTTGGCGACGAGCGCCATGTTCGCGGTCAAACCCGCCTTCTTACTGTAAAAGAAAAACATATAGGCCAACACCAGGATGAAGGCAATCACGAACGACCACAATCCGCTGT
>CAZANK010000692.1:0-2077 GCA_964486235.1 uncultured Prolixibacteraceae bacterium
TGTCAGGTTTCTGAAAATATTTAAAAGGGCATGCATCTTACGCCCATGCAACTCCCTGCATGTTTCCTGATGCACACCCTCCCAAATACTGCGTATGATGAATGTCACTCCCAATATAACCTGTTTGCCAGCAAATAATTGAACATCTCCTGGTACAGGTTCAACTGGATGTCCACAATCGTATCATAATCCACGGGTGACATTTTAATTCTGTCATCCACCGTCCCGTGACAACACTCGAATGTGAAAGACATCGTCCCCGAAATATGGTGCAACGCACTGATCAGGTTAAAGGAAGCGCGTGGCGGAAATTTCCCGTCATCCACTTGTGCTTTTGACTGCCATCCGTCGGCCATGTAAGGCAATCCCTGATTTTTGTAATGGTCATTCAACTGGTTGGCCAACACAGCGACCCGTTCTTTCATAAAATAAGGTACATGCGCGGGCTGCAAAATACAGGGAGGATAATTGTGCGAATGAAGCGAAACGGTCATATCCGGCGCCTCGTCACGGGCAATTTTCAGGATAGCACTGGTTTCTTCAGCCATCGGAAAGAAAAAATCATCATGCATCATGTTGATCCCTTCGTTGTTGAAATAAGCTCCCAGAATCCCCACATCCCCTTTCATCGGGTGCAGCGATTTTGCCTGTGGCCATCTCCACAACGTCCCGTCGCTGTGGGTGCCCTGCCCGTATTTGGTCATGATCTCGCCCGGCAGTCCCACGAAACCGTCATAAGGGCATCTTTTCCGGCCATCCGGATTTCCACACGGGATAATGATCACCCGGCATTGGTCCATGCTGCTTTTTAAGCCGGCCCATTCTTTCCCCCGGTGATCCTTTCCCGTTTCCGCAACCCGGATCAGGTTTACCAGTCCGGCAATCCCTTCCCCTTCCTGCCCGTGGACCGGTCCCAGGAAAAAGACAACGGGTTTAACCGCTTTTGTTTTTTTTGCATAATAGGCAGGGTTCCTGGCAGCAACTGCCGAGTTGTAATTTGCCTGGGAATGAAAATCATCTTTTGCCCCGTAACAAACCGCATAGACAGGCAATCCTCCGGGAGATTCTGCGATCTGTTTTACTTCCCCCAGCTTGACACCGGCCAATTCCTGTTTAATGTCCATAAGCTTTGACTTATAAAAGGCAGGGACATCCGGATTCTCCGGATCGTTCGGTTCGAGGGGTATCTGAGCGTACAGGCCCACCGTAAAACATAAAAAAATCGATAGGATGATGTGGTTTAAAACTTTTCGTTTCATTTTGTTTGTATTTAGCATCATTAATTCTGTCATGAAATTTAGGAACTTCGATCTGGATTTCCAAATAAAGGGAGGGCAGTTTTGCCCCCCCGATCTTATTCGTAGAAAGGATTTTGTACCAGATTGGGTGCCCGGTTTATTTCATCCCTTGGAATAGGGATCCAGTATAATTTCTTATGAAATGCCCTTTCGGGTGCCGCGTACGATTGCTGCCAGGTCGTGGTGGTCACCCCGTTCTCTCTGACCTCCGTAATATCGACACCATATAAAGGCTCTGCAAAATTCGCTTCCAGTGTTTTCCATCTTCTTTCGTCAAACCACCTGATATTTTCAAAGCAAAGTTCGATCCTTCTTTCATGTCGCAACGCCGTTTCAACGTCGCCGGTAAAATCAGGAAGCCCTGCCCTGTTCCGTATCCTATTGATGGTTGAAGTGGCTGTGCCAACATCGCCCAATTCCAGGCAAGCTTCAGCATAATTCAGCAAAATCTCCGCATACCGGATCCAGATCACGATATTTTCATTCCGGTCAGTTACTCCGGCCACCTGATCATCCATCATTTTTTTGATCAGATAGCCGGTATAAGGCGCATTCTGGGGAGAAATGGGCCCCTGACGGGTATCCAGGCCGAAACGTTTGCTGATTTCCACGCCGTTTTCCCTGACAATCCTGGTCCGCCGGTCATAAATGCCTTCCGGATCGATCGAGATGAGATCGTCGGGGCGTTTTTGCCAGAATGTGCTGTCATGAAGGATACTTGCATAAAACCTGGGTTCACGGTTGTAATAGATGCTTTTATTTGAGAATTTCGACGAGGT
>CAZANK010000693.1:0-2075 GCA_964486235.1 uncultured Prolixibacteraceae bacterium
AAACCGGGATCGACCGACTGAAACACGCCGTTCCTGCGGTTTAGTTCCGGCATGTCTGTACTGGCCGATTCCCACGTCCATGTCCCCGTTTCATGGACGTACAGCCGTGCCCGCCAGGTGTTGTCGCCATCGTAAAAGGCATCGACGGTGATGTGCTTCTTTGAGGGTGTAAAAAAGGTCACGGAACAATCCATATCAAACAGATTTTCCAGGAGGCCGTTTGCCTCCAGTACGATTTCGTGTACACCAAATTTTTTAGCCGTTTCATTTCCGGAAGAGAAGTTGCCCACAGGCCCCGGCCTGACCTCATCTGGTTGGTTGAAGTTCCCGTAACATAAAAGGGAATACAGGGCCAGCATACTGACACCTGTCAGCAGCCGGTTAAAGTCAGACGAAAAAACCATCATTTTAAGGATCACATTTTTCAAAAAAACTTTCATCATCAAGCAGTCATTTAAAAACCACATCCGCAAAATCCATATAGTGGTTCCAATCTTTAAGCGTCATGTCGTGAGGGCCTTCAACTATATGGTAAGCCATTTTTCCGCCCGCAAACTGTTTGTTGAGAGGGGGCATCGTTTCGGGAAAGTTTGTTTCTTCAACAAAAAGCTGATAAACCGGGACGCCATGGTACAAGGAAAGATACTCGCCCCTGGGATCTGCCCACAGGTCTTCATCAGCCGACGATACATACACGGCACGGGGGGCAATCAGGGCAATAAGCATGTGCATGTCGACCGGGAGGGCATCTTCTTGTTCGCTGTAATTCAGGTGGTTTGTGCAAAACCAGTGCGGAAATACCCGGTTGATCCGGGCAATGGTTTCCCCGTATCGACGACGCGAAAGAGCGGCCCCGCCGCAACCCGACTGATTACTGATGACCAGGGCAAAACGCGTGTCTTCAGCGCCTGCCCACAACGCCGTTTTCCCACCCACCGAATGACCCACCACAGCGACTTTTTCGGCATTCACATCGTTGTCGGTGACCAAATAATCCATGCACCGGCTTGTTCCCCAAGCCCATGCAGCGATGGAGCCCCATGAACCGGCGTTACGTTTTCCCCTGTCTAGGATCCCCTGAATGCCGTTTCTGAAATGATCGTGATAATCGGGATCAATCTCTTCGGTATTGAAAACCGCTATCCCGTAGCCCCTTTCAATCACTTCTTCGACCGGCCAAAATTCACTTTTTACCTCCCGGGTCAGATCAGCAACGTCTTTCTTATACGAATGTTTCGCCAGATTGATCAGCAAGAAAACAGGAACAGGCTTTGAACCGTTATTCGGCGTAAACAACGCGAAATTGATCACCAGCGACTTATTTTCGGCAGTCAGCGAAATCGCGATTTGCTTGAGGGTGGCGCTTCCGTTCAATGCCTCCCGGTTGGTGTTGATAATTTTGAACTCCTGCGCGTACGGTGTTGAAGGATGCCTCCCGTAAATATTTTCCCGGAAAAGTTCCAGTATTTCAGGCCTGCGCACTTCATTCCAAAGCCTGACCGTCGTCACAATTTTTCCGTCCAACGTCATCAGGGCATCCGGCAACGTATAGGCCGGAACTCTATTTTCAGCGTAATTGAACTCCTGTTGCTTTACTGACAGGCTTTCCGTTAACCGGGGCGAAGCGGACCAGGACTTTTCAGTCTGCGGGAAAGCCGGCAGGCTAAAAATGCTGCAACAAAGAACCAGCATGCCTTTTGCTATCCATTTTATTGTCATTATCAGCGATGGGATTTGAAAGGAGGAAGGGGAACCGTTTGATGGTCCCCATTTCTCCTGTTCGTGACGGATTACTTCTTTATTTACGAATTTTACCAATTGGGGTTTTGCCCGAGATTCGGGTTTAACCCGAGTTCTTTGGTCGGGATTGGCCACAGATAATCCCTTGCCGTGTCGAACGATCTTTTTGAGGCATCCTGCACCACGACGATGCTGTCCTGGTTGATGACGATGCTGGTGGTTCCCGAATGTTCCTTCGGGAAAAGCTTTGTTCCCAGGATAGATTTGGGCAGCTCATTTTCGGCTTCTTTCCAGCGGATCAGGTCCCAGTACCGGTGTCCGCATTCCATGGCAAA
>CAZANK010000694.1:0-2072 GCA_964486235.1 uncultured Prolixibacteraceae bacterium
CATCTGGTTGGGCGTATGATGCATCCGGTCGGCCAGTCCCACGGCCTCGAGTGCCGCGACAGCCCGTTCCTTTCGTTCCTTTGCCTTTACCTTGCTGTTGTAAAACAAGGGGAGTTCCACGTTCTCCAGTGCCGTTGTTCTGGGCAGCAGGTTGTAAGACTGAAAGACAAATCCCAGTTTCAGGTTTCTCAGCCTGGCCAGTTCATTTTTATTCAGCTCACCCGTGCTGGTCCCGTCCAGCCTGTATGTTCCGGATGTGGGTTTATCCAGACACCCCAGAATATTGAGCATGGTCGATTTTCCCGACCCGCTTGTGCCCATGATGGCGACGAATTCACCTTCTTCGATCTCCAGGTTAATCCCGCGAAGGGCATGAACGGTGATCTCGCCCACATGGAAATCTTTTTTTAGTCCGCTGACCTGTATCACGTTCTTTGCCATGTTTCCTGTTTTATTTTCGTTGTCCCGGAGGCGTGGGCATAAAAGGGCTTTTCGCAGCAGCCCCGCTGTCGGCAGGTTTCCCTTTCCCTGACGATCCCTGTATCAAGGACAGGATGATTTCCTCCCCTTCCTGAACACCCGAGATCACCTCATAATTAATTTCATCTGTTTCACCAAGAACAACGGTTTGCGGACAGATCGCATCCTGTTTTTTTACCCAGATTGTCTTTCCCGGACCGGACAGCGTTTCAGAAGCCGGTGAAGGCATCGTTACCTTTACCCCGGGATTCGCCTCCTGATAAGCCGCCAGAGTTGAAAGATCAGGGTTAAACTCAAAGGCCCGGTTAGGAACAACAACAATATCTTTTTTTTCTGTGACGTAAAAGACCACGTTGGCCGTCATTCCGGGCATCAGGGTCTTTTCCGGATTTGGAGCATTGATCACCACGGTGTAGGTGATCACATTCGATACTTCAACCGCGAGCAAACGAATCTCGGTAACCTCGCCACCAAACGTTTTGCCGGGGAATGCATCAACGGTAAACTCCACCCGCTGACCAACGCGAAGCTGACCGATGTCGGCTTCATCCACATCGGCCTCGATCTCCATCCGGGTCAGGTCGTTGGCAATGGTGAAAAGTGTGGGTGTGCTAAAACTGGCCGCCACGGTCTCACCTTCTTCCACCGCGCGTTCCAGCACGATGCCATCAATGGGCGAATAAATGTAGGCATAATCCAGGTTGGTCTTGTTCTTGTCATAACTGGCCTTCGCCGACTTAAGGCTGGCAATCGATGACTTGTAGCTAAAATTCACCTCGTCAAAATCTTTCTGCGCGATCAGTTTTTTGTCGATCAGCCTGGCGTACCGCTCATAATTCGCTTTCTGGTATTCATATTCGGCCTGGGCCTGATCGAGGGTAGCCTTGCTTTGTGCCAGGGTCGAACTTAATGCCTGGGTATCCAACCGGGCAATCAGTTGATCTTTTTTAACAATCGAATTATTATCCACGTAAATCCGGTCGATCCGCCCTGAAACCTGTGTTCCCACTTCAACGGTCACATTGGCCTCCAGGGTCCCGGTCGCGGTTACCGTGTTGCTGATCGTGGCCCGGCCAACCTTTTCTGTTTTAAGCTGAATCGCGTCCTTTTTCGGTGAAAGTAGTCCTGCAACAACAAATCCGGCGGCAACGATGACAACGATGACAATGACTAATATGATCTTCTTCATAACTATCGGTTTTAGTATCATAAACTGATGGAAATTCCTTTATAAAAATCAAGTATTTTACTGCTGAATATGAAATTGTATTTCGATTGTGCCAGTTCGCTTTCGGAAGTAATTAAATCGGTTTTAACACTCAGGAAATCGACCGAATTAAGTAAGCCCAGCCCATATTTCTCGGACGCCACCTGGTACGACTCCTTTGCCGATTCGTACAGTTCCACACTTGCCCGATATTGCGACGCGGCAGTTTCAATATCGACACAAGCCTGTTCGATTTTTTTCCGGAGCTCGTTTTTGGTGTTGATCTCATCCAGTTCCGCATCGTCCGCCGCAAGTTGAGCCTGTTTCATATTGATTTCCCCCAGCTTGTTCTGAAAAATAGGTACCGAAAGCGTCAACCCGACCG
>CAZANK010000695.1:0-2071 GCA_964486235.1 uncultured Prolixibacteraceae bacterium
TTTGTGTTATTTATTGATAAACTGCTGGTTAAAAAAGAAAGGTCAGGTAATCTGAGATTATGAGGGCAGGAATTAACATGGCCGCGGCATATTGCCACCACTGAATGTGTCGTTTACGATCAGGATTGATGCCTATCTTTTGTTTGTACCCAAACCAAGCCCCTTCGGTGTTGATTTGCCTCATCAGTTCGTTGCGTTGATCAAAATTCCGCGAATCCCTGATCCGGTCGTATAAAGAACGGTTCCGTTCAGAGGAAAAAATCCAATCATTTAGCTTTTTCTCATCCTCGTCGCTCAAGTCTTCACCTGCCAGTTTCCTGGAAATAACTTCAGAGATATCCAATGCTGCTTCCGTATTTTCGCTAAAATCCTTCATGCGTTCTGTTTTTCACTTATTGAACAGTTGAAGTCAAAAACAGGGTGAATGAAAATCCGTTTTTTTGACCACCGTTGGCGACAATGCCGAGAAGACCTTTGATATACTGACAAAAAATCACGACATTTGTATTGGTAAACAGGTTAATTTAATGAAACTTGACAAGTACGAATTAAAGTCCGGAGAACAACTCGAAGTATTTGAGTTTATAAGTATTGGTATAAAAGGGAGGATTACAAAACTTGTACAATATTCACCGACTAACTACAAGGATTTATATAATCTTGGTTTTGGTGATAAAAACGCAGAAACCGGAGAGATTGATGATTGTATTATTTCAAATAATGGTGATAGCGATAAAGTTCTGGCTACAGTAGTAGCATCTTTATATGCATTTACGGACAAACATAAAGGGATAATGGTATATGCGACAGGAAGTACCAGAGCAAGAACAAGACTTTATAGAATGGGTATAACAAAGTATTTTGACGATGCCATGATTGACTTTGAAATTTATGGCCAGATAGATGGAAATTGGGAAGAATTTAGAAAAGATGTTGATTATGAAGCTTTTCTTGTAAAACGAAAAACTGATTAAGCGATGAAGATTAAAGACATTAACACACAAAAAAAACCAGTTGTCATTATCGATAAATCATTAGACTTTTTTAATGGCAAGGTGCTTTTCCCCGAGAAATTGGAAAAGGCAAATGAAATGTTAAGAAAGGTTGGATTACCAAAAATAAAAAACATACGACAACCTAACACGTAAGCCTGTTTTTGCATGAACGGCAAAAAGTTCTTAAAAATGGACATCAGGTTAATCAGCTTAAAAACTTCCCCAGAATAAAAAGCAGGCAGGTTTGATGGCTGAGCATCTGTCTCAGGTCAACGTACGCGTTCTTTTTCAGTGTTTTTATGGTATTGATTGAAACGCCCAATATTTCTGCAATTTCAGGATTATTGCGCCCCTGGGGGGCCAACAAGATAACCTCCCTGGTCCGGCTTGGTAATTGCTGAATAGCAGCATCCAATAACCGATAGGTTTCTTCCTCGATCAAGAATTCATAAGACAGTTCTTCGATCATTGGATAGCGGGCAAGAATATCTTCCCTCGTTTTTTTTGTTTCAGGTAATTGATACATGCATTCCGCGCGGTCGTATAAATAAACGCCCGGATCTTCCGGATACTGGAGAACCGGCCCCGAATCTTCCAAAACTCAATGAAGGCATCCTGCGCAATATCTTCTGCCGCATCAAATTGTTTGATGAATTTGATCGCATAAACGCAAACCGAAGGGTAAAAACTGTCAAAAAAAAGCTTTAGCGTTCTGGTATCTCCGTTGTTCAGTTTTTCAACCAGGTCAGAATCTGTTTCCCTACTTTTCTCAAGTGCGTCTTTACTCAGTTCCTTTTCCATACAGGTTTCCTTTCAAGAGTTAGGTTTAGAAAATCTCACAATCCAAAGTTAAAAATAATTCATCAATAATTGTATGTTTCTTTCATTACCCTTACCGTTCCTCGCAATCCTGATTCCAATAATGGATCATCTTTTTTATAAAAGCGATGTGTAGTGAAGGTATAACGCCGGGATGGTCTTTGCGTTCCATTGACCACCCAATCGGGCCATTTACCGTCCTTTACTCCGTCGTCAGGAAAAGATTCATCGCCGATAAGCCGGTTCGCCCACAGGTT
>CAZANK010000696.1:0-2066 GCA_964486235.1 uncultured Prolixibacteraceae bacterium
GACAGGCGATGACCAGCACCGTGACCATCGCCAGTAATCCCTGTGTAAAGCCATTGGCTCCGCCAAACAGGTTCCACGCCATAAACGTGATAAAAGCGATGATGATCACCACGGGCACAAAAATCCCTGCTACCTTATCGACCAGCCTCTGAACCGGCGCTTTGCTACCCTGGGCGTCCTGAACCATCCGGACAATCTGTGCCAGCATGGTCTCTGAACCGACTTTCTCGGCCCGGAATTGAAAACTCCCCTTCTGATTAATCGTTCCCGCAAAGACTTTGTCACCTGCTTTCTTCAATACCGGGACCGGTTCGCCGGTCAGCATACTTTCGTCCACATAGGAACTCCCGCCGGTCACCGTTCCGTCGACGGCAACTTTCTCACCCGGCTTCACCAGGATCACGTCGTCCCGGCGTACCTTTTCGATCGCTGTTTCCATCTGATGCGCACCATGAACGATCGTCACGGTTTTGGGACGTAATCCCATCAGTTTTTTGATCGCTGAAGAAGTATTTCCCTTGGCCTTTTCCTCCAAAGTTTTGCCTACCAATATAAACGCAACAATAACGGCAGCAGCTTCAAAGTACACATGTGCTTCCATCCCTTTTTCCGTCCAGAATCCGGCAAACAAGATATTGAAAACGCTGAACAGATAAGCAACCCCGGTGCTCAACGCAACCAGCGTATCCATATTCGCCGAACCCTGTTTAGCCTGCCGCCATGCATTCACATAGAAATTCCTGCCAAACAGGAAAAGTACGGGCGTCGAAAGCGCCCACATCAGAACGTTACCATACGTTAGTCCCGGCGACCCCATGATCAACATGCCAGTGAAAACGACAGGAACGGAGAAGGTGACTGCCAGAATGGCTTTCCGTTTTAATTTTTTAAAAGCATCCTTGTTGATCTCCTCCAACTTTTCACTGCCGTCAGGCCCGTCATCCAGCAGCAAATCGTAGCCTGCCGCCTGCACGGCTGCTTTGAAATCATCGGCCCGGACGACCTCCGGATTGTATTCGATACTAACCTTCCCTGAAGCAAAATTGACAACAGCAAATTTTACTCCCTCCTTTGCCTTCAGGGTACGTTCCACATTCAGCGCACACGATGCACACGACATATGCAGTACTGGAAATGTGTCCTTCTTTGTAGCCATCATCGTTGTATTTTAATCATATCCGCGTCACGAATCTCAAAAACGGCCCGGCTATGTTATTTACATTTAAATTAAACAACATATTCGTAATTTTGTAAGCGCAAACGTCTAAATTTTAATTGAAAATACAATGACTGGTTCAAATTACCCGGAATATGACCACGCCTTTTTTCGGGACGGTTACCGTCTGGGGGAGCAGGCTGTCGGGGAAATCCGGGAAGAAGAGAAACTTTTCAGTGCCATCAAGACGATGTACGATTCGGTCGACCAACTCATTGAATCACTCCTGGCAATGGGAAAAAAACAACAAGTGACCGTCGATTGCCGAAAAGGATGTTCCTGGTGCTGTCATCAGCCTGTTTTTGCCAATACCTATGAACTCAGGTACCTTGCTGCATTTGTAAAAAATAACCTCCGTAAAACGGAGCAAAAGCAGGTCTATCAACTGGCTGTGGAAAAAAATGACCGGACCGGCAAACTGGCTGAAAAGGAAATCCTGAACCATAAACATCCCTGTCCCTTACTGAAAGACGGCTCTTGTACGGCTTATGCCGCGCGCCCGCTCGCCTGCCGGATCTACCTGTCGATGAACGTGGAAAGCTGTTATCAGTTTTACAGATACCCTGGTAAAACCGACTGCTATCCGGCATTGCTCGATTTTCCGCTGAGAGCCGGGCGGATGATGAATGAGGGTTTTTTTGCTGCTCTAAAGGAAAATGGCATTTTTTCACATGAACTCCGGTTCGAGGAAGGGCTGGTCAACTTTTTGGGAGACCCCTCGTTATGAAATAATGAAACTGCTAATAACAGGGAAAACATATTATCAAATGACATCGAAAATTAAATCACAGATGGGAGGAACAGCCAAACGATTTCTGATTTTATTTATACTTTTGAAAAAATTACGATG
>CAZANK010000697.1:0-2061 GCA_964486235.1 uncultured Prolixibacteraceae bacterium
CTGGGAAGTTAATAAACATTGTTCGCGGGCAGGGAAAAAAATGCCGGTGCTTATTGAGATTAACAGCGGAAGAGAATCAAACAAAACCGGCGTGTTACCTGAAAATGCCGAACAACTGATCCGGGAAATCAGCACGTTGTCCCACGTGAACGTCCAGGGACTGATGACCATGGGGCCAAGATTCGGAAATCCGGAAGATGCCAGGCCATATTTTCAGGCAACGAGGAATGTTTTTGACCAAATCGACAAGTTAAAGATACCTCATGTGGAAATGCGTTATTTGTCCATGGGCATGAGCAATAGTTATCGGATTGCCATAGAGGAAGGGGCAACAATCATCCGGATCGGTAGTTTTTTATTTGGAGAAAGGTGCAGGACAGGGGTGTAATAATACGCTTCCGTGCAGATATTCCGGAGTTCCTGACCGCTTGACAGACTAGTATGCCCGATTTGTTCTTTTAAACAGGACTGAATTCCTTTTCAGGTCGGCCTGCGGTCTTCCCACGACAAATTCGGATTGCAAGGCATATTCGACCGACCTAATGAAGTCTTCGGCTTATACGTGCGCCGGAGGTTCAGTAAAATACAAACGTGACTCCGGTTTTAGCATTCGGTAGATCGTCTCAAATAGCAGGTCTTGCTCCGATACTTCATGGACCACATGATACAAGCGCGAAACTAAAGGGAATCATGGATTCCCTTTAGTTGACTGGCTAGGTTTTTTACAAAAACGGTGATGAAATTACCCTTTTAGTATTCTTTTCATCACGGTCTCCTTGTCCAGCTTTTTGGTGCAGAAGAACCAGTCATAGCAATGCATGTTCTCTTTATCCTCCATCCGGGCCTTCGCAACGCCGCATGATCCTGCCGTGGGGACAATGACTTCATCTCCCGGTTCCCAGTCGGCCGGCGTGGCGATATCGAATTCGTCGGCGGCCTGAAGGGCGATCACGATTCGGTAAAGCTCATCGAAATTCCGGCCCATACTGAGCGGATAGTAGAGGATGGTCCTGACAATTCCTTTCGGATCAATCACGAATACGGCGCGTACGGCTTTTGTATTGCTTTCGCCGGGCATCATCATTCCGTATTTTTTGGCGACCTCCATGGTGATGTCTTCAATCAGGGGGAATTTGACTTCCACGTCTTTCATCCCCTTGTATTCGATCTTTTCCTTGATGGTTCGCAACCACGCGATATGACTGTACAAACCGTCGACCGAGAGTCCGACGAGTTTGCAGTTTGCCTGATTGAATTTGCTTTCAAGCGTGGCAAAAGTCATGAATTCCGACGTACACACCGGTGTAAAATCGGCAGGGTGACTGAACAGGATCACCCAACTTCCCGCGTAGTCGGCTGGAAAGTTGATTTCCCCCTGCGTCGTAACGGCTTTAAACTCCGGGGCTGGTTCACCAATACGCGGCATCGCGTAAGCTTTTTGTTCGGCTTTTTCTTCCATTTTTTTTGATTTTTAAATGATTAAATGATTTTTGACTCTTGTATTTTGTGTTTAATAAATCGCCCGTTTATCTGCAACCGGACATCTTCAATGATAAAGTTGTCGATCCTGTTTTCTTCCAGGTATTTCCGGATCATTTCATCCAGGGGCTTGTCGTAATAATCTTCAATATAATCGCATTCCATGCAGTACAGGTGATGATGGGTTTCTGTCTGACCGTCGTAGCGCATCACATCTTTTTCTGTCTTTACCTTTTTTACAAGTCCGTTGTTGACGAGCACGTCGAGAACATTGTAAACAGTTCCGGTGGCAATGTTCGGATGTGTTGGCCGGATATCGTCAATGATTTGCTCAGCCGTCGGATGACTGTCCAGCCTGTAGATGGCTTCCAGGATTGCTATTCGCTGAGGGGTGACTTTCAACCCCTTCTCCATGAATTTTTCCCTGATATGTTGGCTGTTCGTGTCCATTTGAACGATCTAAATAAGAATAATTCCTATATAGAAACAATTCTCCTATAGAGTTGTTCAAAGAAACTGACTTTTATTTTTTATTTTTCAAGACGCTGTTGCGAACATCATCCATGGTGAAAATGTATCGTT
>CAZANK010000698.1:0-2053 GCA_964486235.1 uncultured Prolixibacteraceae bacterium
GTCCGGACATATTTGCCGGGCCGCACTCGAGGGGATTGCCTTTCAAACCCGCGATGTGCTGAAAGCCATGGAGGCCGATGCGGGTGTTCAGGTCAGCGAACTTCGCGTGGATGGCGGAGCCGCTGCCAATGATTTTCTGATGCAGTTTCAGTCCGATATCCTTCAGCGAACGGTCGTCCGTCCGAAAGTGCTGGAGACAACGGCCCTGGGGGCCGCTTACCTGGCTGGTTTGGCGGTGGGTTTCTGGGACAGCATCGATGAGATCTGCAACAGGCAGGAAACGGAACAGAAATTCTGGCCGGGATTATCAGCAGGAGAGGCCGCCGGCATGGTTGTCCGGTGGCAGGAAGCGCTGAAACGATCCATGAAATGGGACGTGTTCGAATAAATAACCTAAACTAAAATCAAGTGATGACGAATTTTTGGTATGAATTTTTAGGCACGATGCTCCTGATTCTGCTGGGTGACGGAGTCGTGGCCAATATGAACCTTTCAGGGACAAAATCTTCGGGCAGCAGCGCCTCGTGGATTGTGATCACCATGGCGTGGGGACTTGCTGTCTTTGTTGGGGTGATTGTGGCCGGACCGGTCTCCGGCGCGCATTTGAATCCTGCCGTTTCGGTCGGACTGGCGCTGATTGGGAAGTTTCCCTGGGCGGAGGTGCCGCTTTACGTGTTAGCGCAGTTTCTGGGCGGCGCCACGGGGGCTTTCCTGGTCTGGCTCTTCTTCCGCAATCATTTCAATGAAACCGAGGATCCGGCAATCAAACTGGCCTGTTTTTCAACAAGTCCGGCGATACGGAGCTATAAAGATAACTTCATCGCGGAGTTGATCGGGACCTTCGTCCTGATCTTTGCCGTCTACTTTATCGCTTCTCCGTGTATCGAGGGATGTGGATTTGAAGAGGTGCGGTTTAAACTGGGTACCCTGGACGCGCTTCCGGTTTCGCTGGTGGTGATGGCCATCGGGATGTCGCTCGGTGGGGTGACGGGTTATGCCATTAATCCGGCCCGAGACCTTGGACCACGGATCATGCACATGATTCTTCCGATGAAGAATAAGGGCGGCAGCGACTGGTCTTATGCGTGGGTCCCGGTTTTTGGACCAATTGCCGGTGCGGGTGTTGCGGCCTTGCTGTTCCTGATGGTGAGAGGAGGATGTTAGAAGATCCCCGCGCAGCGCTGCGCGGGAACGCTCTTTTTTCGAGGAGTGTCTTCTTCTGCGTACAACAGGTCAGACAACCAGCAACTGGATCCCGAGTTCTTCAATTTTAGCGACGAAATGGTCCGGAATCCTCTTGTCGGTAATAATAACATCAACCTTATCCAGGTCACAAATCTTTCCAAATCCTTTTTTGCCGAACTTGGTGGCGTCGGCAATGACCACGATTTTCTGGGCGATCTTCATCATCTGTTGATTGAGTTGCGCTTCCATCAGGTTGGTGGTGGTCAGTCCAAAATCAAGATCAATCCCGTCAACGCCCAGAAAGAGCTTGCTGCAGGCAAAGTTCTGCAACATGTTTTCTGCATAGTGTCCCACAACCGACGAGGAAGTCCTTCTGACGCTGCCTCCCAGTTGGACAACCTCAATATTTTGATGGGGGAGCAGCGCAAGACTGACATTCATGGCGCTGGTGAGCACGGTAAGACTATGTTCCGGGTTTAGGGCTTTGGCCAGGGCAAGCACGGTTGTCCCCGACGCGATCACGATCGAATCGTTCGGAATAATGAGCTCAGCCGCCTTTTTGGCAATCTGTCCTTTTTGTTCCACTTCGATGTTTTCCTTCATGTCGACCGGCCGGTCGTTGATGTAGGGATCGGTGACACTGGCCCCCCCGTGTGTTTTGTACAGCAACTTGCGTTCTTCCAGAACTTTCAGGTCTTTTCGGATTGTCACGGTCGAAACATTCAGTTCGTCGCTCAGTTCGGATACTGTGACGAATCCCTTTTTGGCGACTTTTTCAAGAATGTACTTGTGGCGCTGTGAGGTAATCATGCTCATCGTAATTTTTTCAAAAGTATAAATAAAATCAGAAATCGTTTGGCTGTTCCTC
>CAZANK010000699.1:0-2053 GCA_964486235.1 uncultured Prolixibacteraceae bacterium
AAACGAAGGGTTTTCTGTTTTATCGACGGAAGTGATGAGCGTCTTTTTTTGGGGAATGATTTCACCCGCCGTCCCCGGCATAAGCCAGCGGCAGCCAAAAGACTCCAGCAAATCGTAAACGGCATATAATGTTCCCCTGGCGCATGAACCCGAAAGAAACAGCTTGTTGCCCGTTACCTTCAGCATGATGCCATCGGGACCAAGTTGATCCAGATCACTTTCCAAGCCCGCCTGCCTGGCAAGCGCTGTGCCTAAAACAATGGCAGGATAAGCAGGAAGCTTCTCACCGTCTTTCAAAAAAACAACATTCAAACCGGCCCCTGATATTCTCCTGATATATTCCTGTAATTCGGCTAAAGCCAGTTTCTCTTCATCTCCGACGCGTTTGGCTTCTTTAAACCGGTATTCTTTGTATTTCCCCAGTAAGGTTTTAACTTCTTCATCCGTGCTGTTCGGGAAACGGTCGAGAAGAAAAGCTTTTGCATCAGCATCAGACATATCGAGATAATGATCGAGTTCTGTTTTGGCAGGGATAATAATTTTGACCTTCGCTGTTCCCGACCGGACCAATGTAAGTCCTTCAGCGTGAGCTGAGAACATTGAAAGCAAAATGAAGATGGTTGCACAAACCTTGTTTATTCTTGTCGCATTCATGGTGTCTGTTTTGTAATCAGGTTTCTTTTTCTAAGTTCATTTAGTCCGTTCTGCCAGGCACTTTTGCTTCCCCAGATGTAATAAGAAAAATACATCGTACTTTTCTTAAAGATGGGCA
Source organism: uncultured Prolixibacteraceae bacterium (assembly GCA_964486235.1). GTDB lineage: Bacteria > Bacteroidota > Bacteroidia > Bacteroidales > Prolixibacteraceae > JBCFBK01. The sequence goes on from CAZANK010000699.1 coordinate 773, forward strand.
CCCAGGGCTGGAATTCTGCATAATAGTAATTGGCATCACGGTTGGACGGATGGTTTTGCCACATGTGCAGGAATAAGGGTTGCTTAACCGGGAAGGCTCCGACAAAGCTTACGTTCTGCCGGGTATCATGGCCGGCATTCCATCCTTCGGTGGGGTACAATAACCTGCCGTAATATCGTTCAGGCATCATCCGGTATTCGCGCAGGCTGTCTTTCTCGGGGACAATAAACACATCCTCTGTTCCATGCCGGTCTCCCAGTTCAAGGATGGGCTGCGGACCGAGCACATCCATCTCCGGGCTTTTAAACGTCAGCGCCCAGCGGATTTCCAGCAGTGGTGAGTTCCCGTAGAGGGTAAATGTTTTCTCCAGTTTGTTCCCATAAAAATCAGCCGTCATTTTTACCTGCACATAATCGCCCTCCTGCTTTACCATTTGGGCATGATATACGTGGTGAGTCTCAATGCCCGGTTGTCCGAGGAAATCTTCAAATCCCCCGTAGGGATAATAATACCTCTTCCTGAAGCCGCGCTTGTCATCATCCGGCTTTCCCGGCCAGAGCTTAAAGAGCAGGTTATCCTTTGCTGATTTAACCATGTACCCGATCACCCTTGCGCCCGTGGTCAAAAGCGTGACCTGAACGCTGTCATTTTCCATCCGGTATTCATTGATCCCGTCCCCGTTCAGATCGGTCTCATACAGGAAAGGGTTACCGCCTGCTTTGCCTACGCCGAGCTGACTTATACAGTCCGTGTTTAAGGCGCTGACCTTAACCTGATAGTTTCCCGGTGGTACTTTTAACTCAAATAGTAAGTCCTTGAAAGTTCCCTTCCCTGTAAAACAGACCTGTTCAGTTTTATAAACTACTTTGGGTGCCTGATCGCCGGATAAAACTTCCACTTTCACCGGAAATGATGTTTTATCAGTAAAATTATGGATCGTGACCGGGTAGCTGACTTTGGGTGCATGCCCGTATAGCAACTGGTGCACGGAAATGGCAGGTGGCAGGTTCAATAAGGCAACGGTGCTTTTCCTTGAACTCCCCCAGTCGAAATGAACGGCGATGGGATTGGCCTTGCCCATTGCATCAGGCTCTGCTTTTAGCTTAAACCACAGTGTTTTCGTGCTGCCGGCAGGAATAACAGGCGAGGCGTTTTCAGTGCCGGCGGCTTTCAGTTCCGGGGGAAGCGTCAGGCTCAGCGCCCCGGAAACTTCGTGGGGACAGGTATTGGTGATGTTGACATGGAGCTGATAATCGTCCGTCACAACGGCTTCGATGCTGA
>CAZANK010000700.1:0-2050 GCA_964486235.1 uncultured Prolixibacteraceae bacterium
ACCGCGTTATTGAAACTATAAAAAATGCTGCCTAAATGGAATTTGTCGTACACCCTCAATGACCGCTTTCAGCAGTTCCTCGTCAGTTACTTTTAACCCTCCGGTAGGACGGCTGGAAAGAAGTTGCTTCAACATTCCGAACTTGCCCTGGTCGGATGACATGATGATTCCGGTCTTATTGGAATTGGTGTAAAAAACCGATGCATCCACGTTAAGGAACTTTGAAACTTTCTGCTTGAGCCGCATTCTTGCCGTGGTCTTTTTATAACCGCTGTTGTTAAATAGACCATCCTGATCATACCTCGAAAACCCGAATGAGTATTTCGTATCTGCGTTCCCGCCTTGGACAGACAGATCGTGATTTCGTGACCATGTTGATTTAAATAATTCCTTCTGCCAATCAACTCCCTTTACGCCTCTGTAATCCTCAAGCGACTGGTACTTGTAAGGGATGCCTTCGCTGTTATTTCCCTGGATGAAATACCGATCCTGATATGCTTCCCCGAATTCACTTTGTAATTTGACAAATTCGTATGGCGAAAGCACGTCAAGATATTTGTTCATCGTCGTATACGTTATTGATCCATTATAATTTACAGAAGGACGTCCGGTCTTTCCCGATTTTGTTGTCACCAGCACGACGCCATTGGCAGCCCTGGCGCCATAAATTGCGGCAGCAGAAGCGTCCTTCAATATTTCAATATTCTCAATATCTGTACTTGACAAATAGTCTATATCACTAACCTGAAATCCGTCAACAACATACAAGGGACTGGTATTTCCGGTTATGGTGCCTACACCTCGAATTTGAATGTTGAAACCTCCTCCAGGGGTTCCATCCGTCGATGTAATCTGGACGCCGGCTACCTTGCCTCCCATCGCTTCCAGAACTGAGCCGGATTTGTATTCCTTTATGCCCTCACCGGTGATTCTTGAGATCGCGCCTGTGACGTCCCTTTTTCGGGCAGTGCCATAGCCGATAGCCACCACTTCTTCAATTCCAATCGCTTCTTCATCCAACACAATATCGATGGTGTTTTTCCCCGACACAGGAACTTCCTGGCTCTTCATGCCGACAAATGAAAAGACCAACACGGCCTTGTCAGAAACGTCCGACAAACGAAAGCTTCCGTCAACCCCTGTCACAGTTCCGGAAGTGGTGCCCTCAATGACCACCGTGACGCCCGGAAGCGGCGCGCCGGACGAGTCGGTCACTTTACCGGAAACCCCGCGGGATTGCTGGGCAGCACCCAACTGACCGCTGGTGCCGGGCATGATCACGATGAGGTTGTCCTGAAGCACCTTGCAGGAAATATCCTGTCCGACGAAGAGTTTTTCCAGAATGGTTTCGACCGTTTCATCCGTCACGTTCAGATCAACTTTTTTGGTCACATCGACCTGCTCCCGCTGATAAACAAAACGGATTTGACTCCGTTTCATTTATCTTTATCCGCCCGGCACAGTCTCAAAGTCCGTTTGACCGATGCCCCCGCTTAATAAAAGTTTCATACAAATTCTACTCCTTTCTTGCGTTGATAATTATTTTTTGTCCTTCAATGTGATACTGAACAGGCAGCGTGAGTTGGAGCACTTCCAGCACTTCAAAGATGGTCTCATTCCTGAATGTTCCGTCATAATGGTACTGCAAAATGCTTGGGTCACGGATCTCGATCTCCACGCCGAATTTCCGCTCCAGCAACGTTTCAAGTTCTTTCATGTTCATGTTGACAAAGATCATCCGGTTATCCTTCCAGGCTGTATACATCGGGGGATTCACCTCGAGCAGGCTGACTTTTTTTGATCCGCTGTGATACGTCAATTGCTCGCCCGGTTTCAGTACCACGTTGCTGGTCAGCTTCAGGTTTGGCGATGATTCTGCCACGACGGCCCCCTCAATCAGTGTTGTCGTTGTCTCGGCGTCCCCGGCGTAGGCTTTCACATTGAACGTTGTTCCCGTAACCCTGACATCATAAGAAGGCGTATGGACCAGAAATGGCTTTCCGTTCATCTTTGCCACCTCGAACAAGGCTTCACCGTTCAAAAATACTTC
>CAZANK010000701.1:0-2046 GCA_964486235.1 uncultured Prolixibacteraceae bacterium
GAAACTCGCCCATTACAACAATCGAGATAAACAGGAGAACTTGCATCAGCTAAATTCTCACCCGTACCTGCAAATAAAAAACCATTATTTTGTAAGTATCTGGTTGTTGCTATTAGTCCATCATGGCAATAATCCATCGAATGGTTATTGGCCGTATTTAAAATATTGAAACCATATTTTTTAAAATCTGCTAAACAATCCGGGTCGGTCATTGCATAAGTACCACCAGGGAATAGGGAAGGGTACCCTTCCCTCCGGTGCACTGTTGATTCAAAGTTTGCAAACCGGACTTCGTGTTGTTTTATTAAAGAGGTTATTTCTTCCATCCCTTTATAACCGGCTTCCGGAAGCCGGCGGGTCATAAAAACATCTCCGGCCAGTACTATTTTTATCATTTTATTAAAAATCTGTTAAAATTTTCCATTGTTATCGGGGTAAAAAAAAGTCATTTGCAAAAGGTCGTTCAATATCCCCCAACCTCTGGGCAATGAACTTCTTTCGACATATTCATCTTCCCGGTGGTAGTTAAAACAATTGCATAACCCAAGGCATACAGAAGGCCACCCCACAGAAAGCGGGATGTTTATATTTGTACTCCGTATCTTATGTTCCGGTTTAATCCCTTGTTTTGTGTAAACTTCCTGGATCATTTTATCCAACTCTGTGGGGATAGTTTCAACTGCAGCAGGGCGTTTCCCAAGGTCGATTATTTCTAAATGTGTATCTTCTTTATTAAAGGCGCCTGCTAAATTGTTGATTGAGCTGTCAATTGTTTCCAATATAGCCGGGTCGATGCTTCTAAACTCAAAAATGGCCTCAGCATTACGTGCAATTGAATTAATCCCGTTACCTCCTGATATCCCTCCAATATTGAAAGAAGTACCCGGGTAACGTTTATCGAAATCGGGTTCGATGGACTGCAGAAACCTTATCAGCCTGCTTATTGCATTGGGGCTTCCATAATTATGCCAACTATGCCCTCCCGGGCATTGTACCTGAACCTTGTAACGGTTCGAGCCTAAACCACCCTTTGAATATTCATTATATGAAATATCAAAACTGATAAAAAGCCTGGGTGGCAAAGGGCTGTCATTTACCATCTGCCTTACGCCTTTCAGGTTACCTTCCCCTTCTTCGCCAAGGCTAAACAAAACTTTTAATGGATAATTTAAAATCTTTTTGTTAAGAGAGACTTCCTTAATCATTAATAAAAGCATTGTCACGGCTGTAAGGTTATCGCCAACCCCTAACCCGGACATCCTGCCTGGTTCAATTGCTACTTTATCACAATATCCCTTCTCCACTACATCGACATGTGCATCAAAAATTACAGTGTCACGCCAGTCTCCTTTTTTTAATGGAACCCAGATATTACCGGCCTTGTCTGATTCATACCGGATATTGTAACGATTCAGAAAGAATTTAATATAATTCAACCGGTCTTCTTCATTAAGACTTGGCCCTGGTGTTATGGCCAGCTTTTTCAAAAGCTCTAAAAATTCATTTTTGGGAAAATTCCCTAACATACCTGTTTTCTTAAGATGAACCCAGCAATATAAAACCTAAGTATACTCCGAGGTAATTTCCAACTGCGTATCCAAGGGAGCCAAGGATTATGGCAACGGGGATCAATTCCTTTGAATCATATACGGCAGCAACAATCGGGGCGCTTGCACTACCACCAATAGCGGCAATAGACGTAATTGAAGTGGTCGTTAAGTCTGTTTTAAGCAGTTTGGCAACGAACAAGGTTACAAGAATATGAACTGAAAGGACAATTCCCGGGAATAAAATCAATATTGGTGCATTTGAAAGGGCTTCGACAATATTTCCTTGTGCACCAATAATCGTCAATAAAAAATAGAGACATGCTTCACCAAAAGCAGATGTACCTTTCAAATATTTCAATTTAACGACATGTCCTAAGACAAGCGCCAGTGTCGTAATGAGTAATACCTCGGGGATAAAGATGTATGATGCAAGCTGTTTTGATATAATTATTGAAACAACATAGGTAACAGTAAAATAAAAAAAGCCTTTTACAAA
>CAZANK010000702.1:0-2044 GCA_964486235.1 uncultured Prolixibacteraceae bacterium
TTAGGCTACGATAATCTTTCTGATTACCTCAAATCAAATGAAAAATACTATGGCGCTACAATCGGACGCTATGGAAACAGGATTGGTAAAGCGCGGTTTTCCATTGGCGATAAAACCTATTTATTAGAAAAAAATAATGGCGAAAATTCCCTGCATGGCGGGAGCGGTGGTTTTCACAATGTGCTTTGGGATGTGGTTCAACTAAACGAACAAACTCTCGAACTGATATATGTTTCAAAAGATGGGGAAGAAGGCTTTCCCGGAAACTTAAGTGTGAGAGTTGTTTATTGTCTTACTGATGACAACGAGTTGAAAATTGAATATTTTGCTACAACAGACAAACCAACCATTGTAAACCTCACCCATCATTCATTTTTTAACTTGACAGGAAATCCTGAAAAAATAATTAACAACCATATTTTACAAATCCCTGCAAAATTTTATACACCGGTGGACGGGGGGTTGATCCCAACCGGAGAAATTGCACCGGTTGAAGGAACTCCGTTCGATTTCAGAGAACCTGTTGCGATTGGTAAAAGAGTGGATGAAGGGCATGCCCAACTGAAGTTGGGCAGGGGATATGACCACAACTGGGTGTTGGATGCTTCTGGCTTGAATAGAGACATTCGTTTAGCTGCCCGGGTAACGGAACCACAATCAGGACGGGTAATGGAAGTGTACACAAACGAACCCGGCATCCAGTTTTATGGGGGGAACTTTTTAAATGGCAGCGATATCGGTAAAAATGGTATTGTCTATCAACGCCGCACTGCCTTTTGCCTCGAAACCCAGCATTTCCCGGATAGCCCGAACAAAGAAAACTTTCCGTCAGTCTTGCTTAACCCCGGGGATGAATATTATTCAGCCTGTATTTACCGTTTTAAAACCATATAAAAATCAAACACTTAAAATAAAAAAAACCAATTATGAAACTTAATCTGATCAAAACAATTCTACTCCCGTTGTTCTTTTTCTTCTCTCTTTCATATCATGGGATTAGTGCCGGGAAGGCAGCCCCTAAAAAGATCTACATGACCTATATCCTCCATGGCAACATGAATTACGACCGGTACGTGAAACCGACTATATGGCGGGATTTCCCGGTGATATACGATAACCTTCTTGATTATATGGAGGAGCATCCTGATTTTAAAGGGCAAATCCAACTTTCCGGGCAAACATTTAATTCATTAAAGCAGACAGCCCCACATGTAATCGAACATGCTATGAAATTGTTTAGAAAGGGGCAAATCAATTTTACCGGCACATTTTATTCAGAGCCGGTAAATATAAGCATGGACGGTGAAACAAATTACCGTTGCGCCAAACTGGGTACATCAATCATTGAAGATGCAGTTGGGTTTACTGATGGATTTTATTTGCAGGAGAGGGCTTATCATGCACAGCTACCCTGGATTTTTAACCATTCAAAGGTGTCATGGGTGCCGGTTATAACCGATGACAATACGTTTGCCCCTTTCAGGTTAAAAGGGATGGATGGGTCATTTACGATAGGGGTCCCAAACTTCAGCCTGGCAGAGGACCGCATTGTCAATATAATAAAAGAAGCGCCGGCGAACAGCCTGCTTTTAATTGAAGGGGATTATGAAATACCTCAAACTTTTAGTTCCCCATATCAAAAGATCTGTGAATTTGATAAAAACGATGATGATATTGAAGTCGAATGGATAACGGTCAAAGAATACCTTGAAAAGTTTGGCGTCAGCGAAGAAAAGTACGTTGACCATTCTGCAAAAGCAAGTTATATTGAACACGGGACCTATTCACGGTGGACCGCCGACCCTTTGGATATCATTGTTCAGGACTATACGAACAAGGCCATGTCAGATTTTCGGGTTGCAACGATAATGGATGCTTTAACAGGTTACCTGTTTAAAGAAAATATTGATGAGCCAATCTCTGATGCGAATATAAGTTTAAATGATGACCCGGTTAGCTGGAACATTGAACATGCAAGCACATACCCTGATGTCGAACCTAAGTACCTAAGCAGAAACGGGCAGGTCACTGTAATGTCCAGGGC
>CAZANK010000703.1:0-2034 GCA_964486235.1 uncultured Prolixibacteraceae bacterium
CGTTTCCATCGCCGTGAGCGCCAGCATCGCCAACGCTTTTCCCTGTGCTTCGGCTTTCTCGTAGGATGGTTTCGCATATTCGTTGCCGGTCACCGGGTCTTTCACCGTCAACGTCGGATGCGTGGTCATTAATCCGCCGATCGCCCCGTTCGCATACACGGCGATTCCGCCGACACCCGCTTTCACCAGGCTGTCCCCCCTGAAAACGCCTTTTTCAACCCCTTCACGCACATAATGCGGAAAATCGGAGGTGATCAGCAGGTTTTGGCTCCATAGCGTTTCGGCATGATCAACCCAGGCGATGAGCGTCCCCAGCGTGTTTCCGTTTTCCTTGTCAATGGCCCGGATCATCCGCAACCCCGGGTCAAGCACTTCAGGAAGCCGGGTATCTTTCACCAAAGGAACGGCTCCGGTCAAATCTTCGGAAACAGCCAGTCTTGCCGGCCTCAGTTGCCTGACCGCTTCCACCACCGAAAGGGCGGCCTGCTCCCTGACATACTTCATATACTCTTTATTCACACCACTTTTAAACGGTGTTTTTCCCCATAGACCCATCAGGTCGGGTGCTTCGTGGTTATGGGTCGAAGCGATAACCGTATAAGTCACCCCCGCCCCGGCAGGGATCAGCTTCCGGATGTCAATGACATCGTCGTGCATCATTCCGATGGCATCCAAAACAACCAGCGCGATCCTGACCTTTCCGTCGTCGATCACCATGGTCCTGGCCCACAGGTCATCATGAACCCCATTGGCCGGTTTGCTGTTGCTGAATCCGGCCATCCAGACCGGATCGAACTTACCATTTCCGTTCCCGTCGGTGTACGTGTCACCGTCTTTCCTGTTAAATTTGGCATCTCCGTTTCGGTCAGTCCACCTGTCGGGCACTTCGGGAGTGATCTTCAGCGCGGCAAACCCGGCCGACAAAGTCGAAGGTTGCTTATTTATTCTTTTCATATCGGCCGTATAACCCGGATGACGGTCTTTCAGATTCGGTCTAAGCAGGATGACCGTTAAAAGCAGCAGCAAAATGAGAATCTTACCCATTAATTTTAAAATGGTTTTCATAAATATGTCGATTAAATGAAAATTTCTTCTACATTGTCGTAAACCTCCCTGATCGCAAAGGCAACGCATTCCATGCCAGGGTCAATGCGTTATGTTGACCCCGAAATACGGGTCTCCGATCACCCCTGTGGTGGCCATGCTGCCCAGTATCATTGTTTTCGTCATTAGGTGGTTAGACGACTAAGGCACAATACAAAGAAAAACCATTTCTTTCAATAAAACTTCTTTTATTTTGTTCGGTTTACACTTTATTTTAACCTTGGCTCCTGTTTTACCGGCTGTCGATATCCTTTGTATTCCCCTCCCTGACGGATTCCGGGAACAGGAATGGCCAAGATTAATTTCCGGCCGGTGATTTAAACTGCTCCAGTAATTCACCCATTTGCAGCCTTAAATTCATCAGTATTTCCGGATCTTTGGTGTATTCCTGATCATTGACAAACACATCCGGACCAAAATCCAGCAACTGTCCCGCTTTACGGACCAGTTCCTGTTGATCGGGACGGGCATGATCCATCGCATCTTCAAGGAGCATCATATAATCGTAATCATCCAGTCCTTCCCTGAGAATTTCAAGCCTGAGCGACGGAACAGGGCCTGTGAGGTATTTTGTCCGGTCGTTGTTCGGATCCCGGTTTGGAGGGTAAAAAAACATCCCGTCACCATTGCCGAATTCGGGCGCAGACCCGTAAGGTGTTCCGTGCCCTGATTTATAGGTCATCGGGTCTTCCCAAATGTTTTGTAATACGCCTTCAGGAGCTGCTCCCCTGCCTCCGTTCCACTGGTTGGATTGCCATACCAGGATACCCTTCAGATGATATTGGTAAGACATCCAAAGCCACATCCGCATATTGATCGCGTCAGAGTCGACAAAAAGATTCAGATGCGGCTCTTTAGGCCAGCACATCAGATAAGACCAGAATTCGCGTCCCTTTTCCGTCCATTCCTTCACCTTTACCGGATCGGCCT
>CAZANK010000704.1:0-2027 GCA_964486235.1 uncultured Prolixibacteraceae bacterium
GTGGAGATTACAAGGATAAAAGCTCACATCGGTGGCCCTTCAGAATCTACCTTCAACTGAATGAGAATGTGCATCCTGAATTACTTGCTTCCAAACTTAACTCTGACAAAAATCTTTTAAAACCATACACGGACGAAGTTAGTTTTCTGGGGCTGAAAGATATCTATTTGCATGATAAAACCCACGGGAGCGATACCAAACAGGGGAATCCAGGCCTGCTAAAACTACTGACAGTCATCGCGGTGATCATTTTGGCGCTGGCTGTCATCAATTACATTAACCTGACCATTGCCCAGCAGAATAAACGAAACAAGGATACCGGGGTGAAGAAAACCATCGGGGCAACCCGGATCAATATTTTTTCCCAGTTTCTCTCGGAATCGGTTTTGGTCACTTTTTTAGCATTTATCCTGGGGGTAGTTTTGGCATGGATGTTCCTTCCGTTCACCCGGTCCGTTTTAAATACCAACCTTGATTTTAATCTGCTGTTTTGCCGGCCATATTTTCCCGTTCTGTTGGGTTCAGTTTTGCTGATCGGATTGATCAGCGGAAGCGGGCCGGCGGTTATTCTGTCGGCCGTTGCTCCGGTTAAAGTGTTAAGCGGCTCCGCCGTATTCATCGGACAAAAAAGTTACCTGCGAAATTCTTTGACCGTCTTTCAGTTTATGATCTCCATCGTGCTGATCTTTTGTGTGATGATCGTCGATCGGCAAATTCAGTACGTGAAGCATAAAAATCCTGGCTTCTACAAAGAGCAGTTGCTTCGATTGGATGTTCCGACTATTCAGGGGAACGATGTACAGAAAGCTATGGTTTTGCTGGATGAGTTCCGAAAGTCACCGTATATCAAAAATGTTTCTGTGAGCCAGAGTGTACCCGGAGAGGTGCGGATGAGTATGGGATCCAATATCAAGGATTCTGACAAAAACATGAGCGTTCCCTGTTTACTGGCCGATACGGCTTTTCTTCAAACCTTTGGAATAAAAGTTATTAAAGGAAGAAACTTGCGGCCAGGCGATTATGGCAAAGTTTGCATGATCAACGAAGCTGCATACAAGCATTTTGAATTTGAAGACCTGAACAACAAACGTTTCAATAATTTTGGAGGTTTCGACATCATTGCTGTAGTAAACGATTTCCATTTCCGTTCGCTTCATAAAACCATTGGGCCTGCATGTATCATGTTCACTCCCCAGTTTGAGCCAAGAGCCATTAATATCCGTTTCGCCGGGAACAGTGTTGGGCGGGGAATGGAATTTATCCGTGATACCTGGAAGGATATCTTACCGGGATATCCGCTGAAATACCAGTTTTACGATGAGTGGTTTGATTCAATGTACCGGTCGGAGGAACGGTTTGCCAAAACCATCGGCCTTTTTGCGGTACTGGCCATTATCATTTCCAGCATTGGTATTCTGGGACTTGCTACTTTTTCGTCGGAAAGAAGAATCAAGGAAATCGGCATCCGTAAAGTCAACGGCGCCCGCGTCTCCGAAATATTGGCCATGCTCAACAAGGACTTTGTGAAGTGGGTGGTCATTGCTTTTGTCGTTGCCACTCCTGTTGCATACTACGCCATGCACAAATGGCTGGAGAGCTTTGCCTACAAAACAGAACTGAGCTGGTGGATCTTTGCGCTGGCGGGATTGCTGGCCCTGGGGATTGCGCTGCTCACCGTAAGCTGGCAAAGCTGGAAAGCGGCCACCCGCAACCCGGTGGAGGCGTTGCGGTATGAATGAAGAAGAAGTTATATCCATTACCAGACAAGATTATCCTTTTGGGGAAACTGAACCCTAAGAAGAAAAGTATTTCAGAAGCCATGTTGAATGAATGGGGTTCTATAAAGAATGACTAAGATCGCTGTTAGCGACGCCAGAAATAATAGCTGAGCTTTTACCACGTAAATGGAAATCATACAAGGAAAAACATGAGACCTGCAATCACGGTCAACAGAGGTTGATAAATAACTATTTTCCTATTACCGCCAAATCCGGTTGGCTTAATTATTGTATGTCCTCTTTTACGCG
>CAZANK010000705.1:0-2022 GCA_964486235.1 uncultured Prolixibacteraceae bacterium
TCATTATTCCGGTCATTTTAAAGACAAATAAGTATGACTCTAGGACAACATATTGTGGCTTTAAGAAAGGGGAAAGGCCTCTCTCAAAGCGAACTTGGCAAAAAAGCGGGGACTTCCGGGGATATTATCGGGCGATACGAACGGGACGAGGTAAAACCCTCGATCGAAGTGATCATTAAGATTGCCGATGCCCTTGAAGTTTCAATCGACTACCTGGTGGGTAAAACCAACTTTGAGTTGGACAAAGACACTCTTCGGCGGATCCAGGATGTTTCAACCTTGCCTGCAGAAGAAAAAAAACAGGTATTCATGGTGATTGATGCCCTGATCCGGGACTTTAAAACCCGCAGAGCATATGCAACCCATTAAAAATTCAGATTATGATCCAGGAAAATTTTGTAACAGATAAAAACGGACGGAAAATAGCGGTACAACTCCCGATAAAAACCTACGAAAAACTCCTGTCTGATTCGGAGCAGTTGGAAGACATCAGGGAATACCGCAGGGCCAGGGCACATAAAGGAAATCCAATCCCTTTTGAACAGGCTTTCAGGGAAATTGAAGATACCGGAAAATGAGCTATACTGTATTTGTTGAACGTTATGCCCAAAAGCAGATCATGAAGCTGGACAAAAAAGCTGTCCCGGTGATTAAGGCTGCCATTGCCGGGCTGGCCGATAATCCACGTCCGCAGGGCTATATCAAACTGAAAGGCGAAGATGCTTACCGGATCCGGGTGGGCAATTACCGCATTATTTACGAGATTGATGACCGTAAAATTATCGTTACCGTGGTAGCTGTCGGGCACAGAAAAGATATTTACAGGTAAAAATAAAGCCCGGTTCTTCCGGGCTTTATCGTTCATGTTATTGCTTCATTTCTTTAATTTCTGGTTCAAATGTAATTGAATCTTTAATCTCAATTCTTTTTTCAATCCCTTTTTCATACAGAGCCTTGTAAATAATTTTTCCATCCTCCGAAAAGCTTTCAATGTAACCATTCAGTTCCCCTTCTGAATAGATCGATCTTGTATTTAAAAACCCATTAGAATAGAACGTTAAATACAGACCATCTCTTTGTCCTTTTAATTCTCGGCCAGCCAGAACAGGAGTAATTCCGTCATCGTTGTAGCCATAAATATTATTTACACCGCTTACTTTATTTTTCAATACAATTGTCCCAACATTACTATTTTCATTAAAGAAGATTACAATATCAAGGCTATCATTTATTGTGGCTTTCACCTGGTTATTCTTTTCATTTACAGCTTTTTCTTGAGTACATGCATAGAGAAAAAGAACTAACCACAAGAAAGTGACACATCTTAATACTATTTTTTTAATATTCATCTTCATCTTTCTTTTTAAGTTCATTCATGTACTGATTATAACTCTCATTTTTCCCTTTTCTAAGAGCATCATGATCAGCCTCTGTATTAGTTGCTTCTTTCTGAAGGGAGGTTATCAGCTTCAGAATATCATCCATGCCAGCTCCTTTTTGTAAAGCTTCAATAACGCTTTGAACACTTTTAGCATCACTAACTGAATGGCCGAATACTTCATGCCCCAAGGTTTCAGCCCACTCTCCTGATGTTCTATCCATGTTGGCATTTAATGCTATTCCTATTTCAAATGCTCCTGATTTTTGTAGTTTTGCTATATCACTTTTGCCAACACCTCTGGCAGGATCAAGTAATTGCTCACCCATTGAGCCATCAGCATTCTTATGGAAGGTATAAGTCCTGCCAATAGTATTTGAAGGTAAATTAGCCTGTCCAAAAAACCGAAGTGTAGAATTTGCGTAACGTCCGGTTCCCGCACCCTGAAAATTATATTCTCTGATAGTTCCATCAGCCATTCTAATTTGTACTGATTCCCCACCTTTTAAAAACTGTGAAACATACATCTGTCCACTCTTCGTTTGCATGAACTGGTCAAATGCAGCCATCCGTTCTTTTCCCATGTAATAAATAACAACGTCTCTGCCATCCGGATCAATGTACTTGATCGGATTATTCCGGCA
>CAZANK010000706.1:0-1017 GCA_964486235.1 uncultured Prolixibacteraceae bacterium
AAAAAGATGACATCGTTATCTTCCTGGTAACCGGCATCACATTTTGCCTTATTCAAAGGCAATACGCCAATTTTCTCCTCACCGTTTACCACGTACTGCAAATCAATGAATTTCCGGTGCGCCTCCCACTTCGCATCTTCCATCCTTTTGGTTTCGTACGCTGAAACAATGGCAATCGCTTCATTCTCTTTCAGGATACATTTCCCTGTCCCTGCCAAAGTCAGGTCTTGTTTAAGATACTCGAACGCAGCCTTCCACAAGTCAGGCCGTTTGTGGTACTGCCTGTAAAACTCACTGACATCCACCGAAGGATGTATGTTGATCTGCAAACCTTCGTTCCAGTCGCCGTGATCGAACCATTCTTTTTCCATACTCATAATCATTTAGAAGCTCCCCGGGAGCGCTTTTGAGATGAAGCAAAAATACAGATTAGACCCCACTTTTCTATCGGTTCCAGAGCTTTAATTGGCGTCACCGGCAGCATCAACGTTAAAAAATTCTAAAATCATTATCCCACCTCATCAACTATCAAACTTTTTTCTCACCTTTGAACAGATCAAAGTCATGAAACGGAGGAAGATATGAGTGTTGTTGCAATTTTGAAGTTCATCCATGTTTATTTGCTGGCAACGGTAAAATATTTCTTGACATTTCCTTATGCAATCGTAATCGGACTGGACTATACCCAGACGATTATTGCGGTCACCATTGGTGGCATCAGTGGGTTTTTCTTTTTCTACTCCTTCAGCGGGATCGTGATCCGGTATTTTAGCAGGCATAAAACAGCGATCTGTATATTGGTCAGAAAATACCTGTTGGTTGACCTGACCATGCTTTTTAAGCGAAGATTACCCGGGAAACCGTTGTCCACGAAGCGCATGCGTCATTTTGTCAAATTGCGCAACAGTTATGGTCTTTGGGGAATTATTATCATGACCCCAGTGGTCTTAAGTATCCCGATCGGCGCGTTTTTGCTGAAAAAGTATTATTCCACTCAACAACAACATTCTAAATTCA
>CAZANK010000706.1:1027-2020 GCA_964486235.1 uncultured Prolixibacteraceae bacterium
TTCCATCCTGGGTTGGTCGCTGGTATTCACAACAATCGCCGTAATCATGCCGAAACCGCTTTAACGCGGGCGTCTTTTACGGAGTGAAAAAAACGACACGTTCATTCTTCGGGGAAGTGACATACTGGTGAATTGCAGGATCATCCCCGCTTTCGCAGGAAACTCCGGGAATGGACCTAAGAAACCAGATGAAAAAAGAAGATCTTCTTGAAATGATCGCTTCATGGGAAAACCTGAATCTGTTTTCCCGGCACATGACTGATCATCCGGACGGCCTCAGGCTGTTGGCAGAGGTGGCGTTCGATGATTCAAAGCAGGAATTCTGGCGCGCCGCCTGGGTCCTGGACAAAATCAATACCGCGCACCCGGAACTGATCAAGCCCTATCTTCCCTCCTTGTTCAAAGCCTTGAGGAAAACAGGGAATTACAGTAAAATGAGGCATTTCCTGCGGATCATCACGTATCATCCAATCCCGGTCAGACAACGTGGCTTCCTGTTTGACTACTGCCTGAACACGTTTACCGGTCAATCCCTTCCCGTAGCGGTAAGGGCACATGCCCTGCAAATCGTTTACAACCTGACACAGGATGAACCCGGGCTAAGGCCTGAACTGATCCATATCCTGGAACATGAATCAGTGCTGCAGGAGTCGGCAGGGATTCGTGCCCGAGTCAGGAATCTCCTGTCAAGCTTGTACCGGGATGAGAAAAACCCGCTCAAACCGGCCGGGAAACGGCAAGAGCAACGTTGAAACGACATTCGGGAACGCGACACGGTCCGGGAAATTTTTCGGACGGATAGCACGTAACTATGAAAAATTTTATACTTTTGCGCAGTCTTTAAAGAAAAGGCATAAAAGATTGACCCGTGGTGTAATTGGCAACACGTCTGATTTTGGTTCAGAAAAGTCCAGGTTCGAGCCCTGGCGGGTCAACCAAAAACTGTCCTGTGGTGTAATTGGCAACACGTCTGACTCTGGATCAGAAGAGTCC
>CAZANK010000707.1:0-2020 GCA_964486235.1 uncultured Prolixibacteraceae bacterium
TGTTTTCAGATACCATCATTGCTTTTCGGGAGTTCACAGCTTATGATCAGTTGTCATATCTGATCCTCCCCACTTATTATCTTGCCCAGATCAGCGTGACGTTGTCGTTAATGATCAGAAAGGGTTGAACGCTAAATGTATTAACTTTGTAATCGTTGCCATAGTCTTTTGAAAAATGGATGATGCCCGATCTGACCATATTAAGTTTCTCTGGCAGTCTTTTCTGAAAGGCGATGACCGTTCTTTTGCGGTCATTTATCAGCAGTATGCCCACAGCTTGCTTGCTTACGGGTATAAATTCAATGTGGATAAAGAGATTGTGCACGACGCCCTTCAGGAAGTATTTATCGATCTTTATTTGAAACGGGACAAAGTCCATATTGAGATTGATAACCTGAAAGGATATCTTTTCATTGCCCTCAAAAACAACCTCTTAAAAAAGATCCTGAAAAACAAAAGGACGACATTTGAAGATATTGACACCTTACAGTCCGATCTTCATTTTGATGTGGAGTACAGCTTTCAGGAGCAACTGATCCAACTGGAGATCTCCGGTGAGACCAAACAAAAACTGCGTCAGGCCATAAACTCCCTTTCTCCCGGACAAAAGGAAATTATTTTTCTGAAATTTGAAGAGGAACTGGATTATCCCGAAATAGCAAAAACGCTTAATATCACGGTTGAATCGGCGCGGAAGCAGCTCTACCGTGCTTTAAAATCATTAAGAAATCTTATTGATCCTAAGGTGCTTCAGACCTTTTTATTCATTTTCAACACGCGCTTCTCACATTCCGCAAAGTAGCTTTGGTTTTGTACTCGCTTAACCGAAACGTTTCTTTTTTCAAAAAAACCGTTTAAAAATTGTCCATGTTTTTAGCAAAAGCAGACCGTTATAGAAAAGGCCTCTGATGGATGATGATTTAAAATATTATGAAGACAAACGGTTTGTTCGCTGGGTCTGTCATTCAGATCCGGAAACCGACAGGTATTGGGAGAAATATCTCCTGGATCATCCTGATGAAAAGGAAAAAATTGAGATGGCGAGGTTGATCCTTTCTCAACTAAAATCGAAAGAAGATCAGGTAGACCAACAGAAAGTTTACGAACTTTTTGCCGGGCTTATCCGGAAGTTGGATTCACGAAAGAAAATTACCCGGACACGCCACATATGGAGTTCCTTTGCAAAATATGCCGCAGTCGCTTTGATCTTTCTTGCCATCGGGATCATCTGGAAGAGCTTGCCTGATCAGCCTGACTTGTCTCAGTTGGGTGCTCAGCTTGTTGAACGATCTTATCAAAATGGAAGTGACGCGTATCTTATTTTTTCTGACGGAGAGCGTATTGCCATCCGGGAGAAGGAATCGAATGTCGAGTATAAAAGGAACGGACAGATCATCATTAACAGGCGTGATACCATCAGGATAAAAGACGATTCGGAAATTCCGGAAATAAACCAACTGGTCATACCTTACGGAAAGAATTCATCCATTCAATTACCTGACGGGACGACGGCCTTTTTGAATGCCGGATCAAAACTGATCTACCCATCTTTTTTTGAAGGAAAGACCAGGGAAGTATTTCTGGTTGGTGAAGGTTTCTTTGAGGTCGCTCATGATCCACAGATGCCTTTTATTGTCAAAACCGGTGAACTTAGTGTTAAAGCCTTGGGAACCAGTTTTAATGTTTCCGCCCATCCTGACGATAAAATTACAGAAGTTGTCCTTGTAAAAGGAAGGGTAGGACTTCAGGAAAACGGGTTCAAGCTGATCAGAAAACAACAAATTCTCGAACCGGATCAACTGGCCTGTTTTGACCGGGAAACGGGGCAAATAGCGGTAAGAAATGTTGATTTTGAAAGCTATGTCGCCTGGCATCTTGGGTATTTAAATTTTGAGAGTACCGATTTAAGCCGGATCGTTGTCAAGCTGGAGCGCTACTACGATATTCATATAAAGTTGGGAGATAAGTCGTTAGGGTACAAAAAGGTTACCGGTAAACTTAAATTGAAAGAAGACAAAGA
>CAZANK010000708.1:0-2020 GCA_964486235.1 uncultured Prolixibacteraceae bacterium
CGGATGTCTTCCAACAGTTCGGCCACAGCCCCGTCGCAATGAAGAATCGGGATGACATCCGGCTTTGCCTGTTTAAACCGGTCAATCATCCGTTTGTAAAAGGGTTTTAACTGTTGCCGGAACGTTTCAGGGGAAATGATCAAACCCGTCTGGGTGCCGAAATCATCGCCAAACCAGACGGCATCCACTCCCCTTTCAATCAGTTGTAACCCGATTTGGGTCTGGTATCCGGCACAGGCGTCGAACAAGGGGATCACATATTCCGTTTCCATCATCATATCGACCAGTAACTTCTCCATCCCGGCCAACTGGTGCGCCAACGAAAACACGGTCACTTCGATGTCTCCCAAAATCAGATAGTCGTCCTTGTACTTCTTTATCAAAGCCTCTGCATCCCGAAACCTGCCCGGAGCCTTCGGATCGGGAAACTGCCATGCATCAATATCGGCCTTTGTTTCGGCGTGGGCCAGCGGATATTCGATCACCTCCACATAAATATCGCCCTGCCGCATTTTCATGCCATACTCATTCCGCCAGCAACCCTGTTCGTCTTTGGTAATTTGGTAATGGTCCGACACCGAAGCGCCGGTGACGATCACATCGCTGCCCATGGCAACCCGAAGTTCATTGGCGCTGATCCGGTAGGTCACATCCTCGTAGGGATTGTCGGTATACGTGACCGGAATCCCCAGTTCCTTTCCGAAATGGTCGGCCAACTGGCGGCACAGGTCAAACTGAACCGGCACCCTGTCGGGCAACCCGGGCATCCGCCTGAATGCCTTTAATACGCGTTCTCTTGAATTCATAATTCAGTTAGCTTTATTGGTTTTTTCGTATCTGTATCGTATAAATTGCCAAACATTTACTTATTTTATCACACAAATAAACACTAATTATCAATGAATTTAAATACAGGAATTGATAAAATCATACCACAATTTGATAACTCCGGAAAACCTGAGTTTAAAAAATACCTCCCTGTTTCAGAAACGGACCGGAAATGGGGCTTTGCCATCCATGATGCCGGCTATGCGGTGATCCCTGAAAATACGGAATATCCGCCCAAAGGACATCCTGGATCACATCTGTTTTCCTGGGAAACGGGAAGGATTTTAAGTGACTATCATCTGGTTTTAATTACTGACGGGAAAGGTCATTTTGAAAGCCGTTCAGCAGGCAAACATGAATTAAGATCAGGTGATATTTTTTTGCTTTTCCCGGGAGAATGGCATCGGTACAAACCGCTGAGCGAAACCGGCTGGACGGAGCGTTGGGTGGGTTTTTCCGGACACATAGCTGATGTCGTCATGCAGGATGTTTTCTTTTCAAAAGGAAAACCCATCATCCGGGATGGTGCAAACATGCTGGTGAAAGATTTATTTAATTCACTGTTCCGGCTTATTGAGGAAGAACCGTTTGGCTATCAGCGGACCGCCAGCGGCATTTGCCTTCAGTTGCTTGCAGAAATTTGCAACATTCAGAAAGATTCTTCGTCATCCGGTCAGGCCAACTCGCTTATTTCAAAAGCGAAATACCTGATGCACAGAAAAATTGATGAAGAGATGGACTTTCAGCTTTTCTGCGAAAATCACAGGATCAGCTATTCGATGTTCAGGGCGGCTTTCAAACATCAAACCGGTTTTGCGCCCTTACAGTATTTCCTGCTTCTTAAAATAGAAAAGGCTAAGTACCTGCTAAAAAATACGGACTTGAAAGCCAAACAGATCGCATTTACGATCGGGTTCAGGTCGGATCACTATTTTGGCCGGCTATTTAAAATGAAAACAGGCCTTACGCCCAATCAGTTCCGGAAGATGAGCTGAAAATTGTGACCGCAGGCTTATCTTGGGCAGATATGACCAACCCGGTCATCACAAATAGGACAATCAAAGGAAAAAATCTCATCTGTTCAGCTAATTCAAAATTATTAAATCACTTTTTTGCAAAAATCAGATTATTTTAATTTGATCACATAAACCTGCCGGCTCCCGGTGTGGGTGGAATTAAACCCGATCAAATC
>CAZANK010000709.1:0-225 GCA_964486235.1 uncultured Prolixibacteraceae bacterium
GGTTTCCGGCTTTAGAGCAACACGAATAGCATTTTATATTTTCGGATTTGCCGATCGTTGGGAATACACTTATCCTGATCTTACCAGTACCTAAAAACCATGGACAACTCCGGATTGCAAACCAGATCCCATTCCCTGATTCCTCATGCACCGGAACTCATGCAAGCGAAAGACAGCATCAACTAATTTTGCAGTTTTTAGGAGTGGCGGGCCGTTATCCATCGG
>CAZANK010000709.1:235-2015 GCA_964486235.1 uncultured Prolixibacteraceae bacterium
TAACGGCCTTTTTGTGTATCAGTTACGGATTGTCAACCCAGTTTCATATAACACTCATTTTTAAATCCTTGGCTTAAAGAGATACAAAATTTCCTTGTAAAGAGTTTTATACATTACGCGCTGATGAATTTCTCAAGCAGTGTTTTGATGGCATTATTCCCGGGATAACCTAACTGCGTTTTTTGTACGGTTCCGTTTTTATCGACGACGATGTAAAAGGGAATTCCGCGTATTCCGAATTTACCGCTGAGGTAATTCCATTCGTCCGGGCTCACACGGTAATGTTCGCCTTTAATATCAGGGATTTTATTTTTCCAGGTGTTCTCAGGAGAAGTTTGATTGGTCACGTATACAAAAGAAACTTTTTTGCCGGCGAGCTCTTCTTTAAGCGGCCTGATCTCATCCATGGCACTCATGCAGGGGCCGCACCATGTGGCCCAGAAATCAACAAGGACAACATTTCCCCGGTATTTTTGGATGATGGCTTCAAAGAGTTTATCGGCTTCGGTCTTTAGCGCCTCACTCACGGTATATCCTGTTTTATATTTATTGGCTTCGATTTTTGCCTTTGTCTGATTGTTGCAGGTTACCACGTAGTCGGCAAGGAATGGTGTGCTTAGTTCTCCCCGGAGTTTGAGAAGAAGACTATCGGAGGCCGGCGTCATTTCAGAGACAATTTTTCGGCATGCACCCTGGGCAACCATCAGGTCTGTGCCGAATCCGGGCTGAATATTGAAATATTTTTTAAGGTTTGCGTGGAGGATTTCTGCTTTCGGGTTGCGGACGAATTCGTTAAATTGCAGCCTGTTCATATAACTCATGTAACGATTGCTCAGGATACCCATCGGATTATTGGTCAGCGTGTCGGTGATGAAACGATAGTAAGAGGAGGTTACCGTATCCGGTTTGGATTGGAATCCCCGTACGGTATTCGGGACTTTGTTCTTCTGCCGGTAGGCGCTTTCAAACATCATTTTGTAACTCATTAAATTTACCGCGTGGGCATAGTCGATGTCGCCTCTAAGAACCAGCCAGGCCTTTTCCCCGATCATCCCCTTTTCACGAAGAGAATTAATCTTGTTTTGATCCCGACCCGGGCATCTGTTCAGAAAAACGCGAGGTGTTTTTATAAAAACAAAGAGAAAGCCCCCGGCAGAGTGCCAGGGGCAGGAGAGAATTGCAGGTTTAGCTAGAGGGTTATTCCTGCATGTGCAGAAATAGGTTCTTGTATAAAGGTCCCTGCTTTCGCAGGAATGGAACTCTGATTGAATAAGGTCCCTGCTTATACGGAAACAGAACCCGGGTTACAGGTTTCCCGTCTGCGCAGGAATAAAAACCTCATTGCACGGGATCACCCTTTTCGAATAATCCTGTGCAATTTTTCAACAGCTTTCGCTTCTGCGGGAAATCAACTTCCCCGACAGCGAAAAATCGGTCGCATAAAGATAGAAATTTTTGCCGATCATTTGTCACCTTCTGCGGTCAAAACAGATTTTTCGCTGACATTCAATAAGATAAAGACACTATTTTAGTTCTTTGATCCGCAAATTCCTGAATTTTAATTCAGAACCATGCCCCAGAAATCCAATATGGCCGGTATGACGTTCCAGTCCGGGGTGTTCACGACCGTCGGGTGTGCCGTTTTTAGTGGCTTCCTTTACATTGCCATCGAGGATCACTTCCCCGTTCAGGATCACTTTAAAGTCATCGCCCCTGACGGTCACTTCCTGGGAATTCCATTCCCCTGCGGGTTTTTGGTAACCCCGTTTGGCCGGGATGA
>CAZANK010000710.1:0-2012 GCA_964486235.1 uncultured Prolixibacteraceae bacterium
AGGTCGGATTTTTGAAGAACCCAAACATTACTATTTCCCGATCCCGATTGAGGATCTTACCCTGAATCCGAATCTTGTCCAGAGTCCCGGGTGGGGTACGCCATAGCCATTTTTTGAAGATTACTTAATCTTAATGAGATCAGGAGGAAAACTTTCCTCCTGATCTCAAATAACCTCACCTCCTTTTTCTGTCAGGTAATCTGCTTCGGCGCTGCTGCCGCGTTTTTCCCTAACCCAGTAGTACAGGTTCTCATTCCCGGACGCCCGGAGTTCCTGTCCGACGAATTGTTCCGCCATTTTTTCGTTCCATGCTGACGAAAATTTTTGTTTGGGCACTGTCCTGTCAGCGTAGAATCCGTTCATGTCAGACACTAATCCGATGTCGAGAAAGACGGTTTTGAAAATCTTTTCCGAAGCGGTGGCCCCAAGCGGAATTCCACCCGGAGAAGCAGCCCCCACCTTTGAAAACAAACGTGCCATTTCCAGTAGGTCGAAGGCTTTTTTGATCGTGTGAGGCGAAAAATCATTCGACTGGCATTTAATGGAAATCATTGAAGATCGTCACGGAAGGGCTTCGACTATCATGGCCGGCCAACTGCCCGTGGCAAGCTGGTATGACGTCATCGGACCGGAACCTGCCGTGGCCGGTGCGATATTGGACCGGCTGGTGCATACTTCTTACAGAATTGAATTTTTAGGTTGCGAAAGTTTAAGAAAAAAACGGTAATATTGTCAGTCGATCGTGTTCTTTGATTCTTAACCTGCAAGGGGGGCACTATCACCGAAAGGGGGGGCAGCATCACAGAAATATCCATTCAAACATAGGGACTAATTAATTCAATTAGTATTTTTCAAAATTATCACCTATAAATGTTACTAACAATTGAACAACTTAAAACGAATTAGAAATGAGAAGACGTAATCTTTTTAAACTGGCAGGAATATCGGTAATATCTACTAGTGTACCAAAGATATTTGCATTTGAGGCAAAAGGAAATGTTACTGATAAAAAAACATTGACCAATCCTTTTGAGACGAAAGGCAAGTGGTATAAAGCTGCCTTGCATGTACATACCAATACCAGCGACGGGGATGTGGATGTGGCAACCCGGATAAAACAATACAGGGACAAAGGATTTGATGTAGTGGCAATAACTGATCACCGGAAAACCAATGATTTAACCGGATTTTCATCAGGAAAGTTTTTAGCGTTAAGCAGCATAGAGTTTCATCCTGAAACATATTCGGGGGCACCTACACATCATTTCCTTGGATTAGGATTACCGCATCCTTATCAGTATAATAATAGTTTGTCCGCACAAGAAATGATTGATGATATAAAAAGCAAGGGGGCAAAAGTATTTTATGCACACCCATACTGGACAGGGCATACTTATGTTGAAATGACAGAAGTGTCAGGATATCTCGGTGTAGAGGTACATAACCAGGTATGTAAGGACGCCAATAGTAGCGAAGGGCATATACATTGGGACCAGATGTTGAACAAGGGACATGTTTTGTCAGGTTTGGCAACTGATGATGTACACAGGAGTTCAGAAGTAGGCAAAGCGTGGACCATGATAAAAGCTGCTGGATTAGACGAAGGCAGCATTCTTGAGGCGCTTGAAGGAGGTTGTTTTTATGCTTCTAAAGGCCCTGAAATAGAAGATTATCAAATGGGTGAGGATATGAAGATAAAAATAAAATGCTCTCCGGTTAAAAAAATAGCATTCAGGACAAGTGGTGCCGGGAATGGTAAAGTTTTTAAGGCAAAAGACGGAGAGGATTTACGAACTGCTGAGTGGGATTTGAGCAAGAAAAAGCCACAGTGGGTGAGGTGTGAAGTAACAGATAAAGATGGCAATACAGCATGGACAAATCCTATTTTTTTGGGAAGGTCAGAATAAACTAGCGTCCGGGGAAAATTTGCGCGATGGTCAGTGCGGGAACTTCACCGGCAGATCGACGATCTCGTAACGGTCTTTTCCGGTAAACAGCAGGGCGGCATATTT
>CAZANK010000711.1:0-2006 GCA_964486235.1 uncultured Prolixibacteraceae bacterium
TTGCCGGGCCAGGTCCCGGCCCAGACGGTGGAATCGTCCTGGCCGGTGCTGAAACACTATGACCGGGATCACCTGTTGAATGTGGCACTGCCTTTGGGGGGCATCGGAACAGGAACCGTTTCGCTGGGCGGACGTGGCGAACTGCGCGACTGGCAGATCATGAACCGCCCCGGAATTAAGTTCAACACCGTAACCAAAGGGAACAATGCACCATTTTTCTCGGTTTATGTGAAACCGGAAGGACAAAAGGCCATGACCAAAGCGTTGATCGGGCCTTTCCATCCCGGCGAATACCAACATTACGAGGGCCGTCCTGTCAACCATCACGGGATGCCCCGCTTTTCAAATGCTTCGTTCGATGCCGCATACCCCTTCGGACAGGTCAACCTGGCCGACGATGTGTTACCGGTATCAGTCAGGATCAAAGGGTTTAACCCGTTTATCCCGGGAAACAGCGCTGCTTCAGGTATTCCCATAGCCATTCTTCAATACGAAGTAACCAACAATACCAACCAGCCCATGGAAGTTGCCGTGTGCGGGACCATGCGGAATTTTATCGGGATGGACGGAAGTAAGGTCAGGCGTGACTGGAAAGGCGATTTCATCCCCTTCGGTGCGAAAAACAATATCAATGCATACCGCGAAAACAGCCGGTTGAAGGGGATTTACATGACCAGCGAGGGCG
This sequence comes from uncultured Prolixibacteraceae bacterium, assembly GCA_964486235.1. Taxonomy (GTDB): domain Bacteria; phylum Bacteroidota; class Bacteroidia; order Bacteroidales; family Prolixibacteraceae; genus JBCFBK01. Next base: position 686 of record CAZANK010000711.1, read on the forward strand.
TTGATCAGGCCGATCCGGCGTGGGGTACCATTGCGCTGACGACTCCCGATCGGGATCAGGTTTCCTGCCGGCGCTCATCGACCCATAATGACTGGGAAAATGCCACGCTGGATTTCTGGGACGATTTCAGCGAGGATGGCGTGCTGACCGACAAAACTGAACTGGTGGATGACAATCCCATGGCCTCACTGGCCGTGAAGAAAATCATCCCGGCCAATTCAACTCAAACCTTTACGTTTTACATCACCTGGCATTTTCCGAACCGCAAAGACTGGAACGGGGACCAGACTGTCGGCAACTATTACACCACCCAATATGCCGATGCCTGGAACGTGATCGAAAAAGAAGCAGCTAACCTGGATGGTTACGAAAAGCAAACCATTCAGTTTGTGAACGCCTTTCTGAATACTTCGGTCCCTGATGTCGTGAAAGAAGCAGCTTTGTTTAATCTTTCCACCCTGCGCTCCCAAACTGTTTTTCGTATTGCCGACGGCCACATGCTGGGATGGGAAGGTGTGATGGACGAATTTGGTTCCTGTGCCGGTAGTTGTACCCATGTCTGGAATTACGAAACAGCCACCTCCTTTTTGTTCGGTGACCTGGCCCGCTCGATGCGCGATGTGGAGTTTGCCTACGGAACACGTGCCGATGGTAAACTGCGCAACCGTGTTGACCTTCCGCTTGATAAAAATGCAAACACCGATCATGTGGCTGCTGCTGACGGACAGATGGGCACCATCATCCGGTTTTACCGCGACTGGATCCTTTCGGGCGATATGGAATTCCTGAAAAAGTACTGGCCAAAAGTGAAAGCAGCCATGTCGTATGCCTGGATCGAACGGGGTTGGGATGGCAACCAGGACGGGGTTGAAGAAGGTCAGCAACACAACACGATGGATGTGGACTATTACGGCCCCAACCCACAAATGCAGTTCTGGTATTTTGGCGCTTTGAAAGCCTGTTCGAAAATGGCAACGGCCATGAACGATAAAGCTTTTGCCAAAAAGTGCGATGACATTTTTGTCCGCGGCAGTTCCTGGGTTGATCAGAACCTGTTCAACGGGGAGTACTATGAACACAAAATCACCGATCCGGAAACATTCAAATTCCTCGACATGAACGATCCGGATGTCCAAATTCCCTGGTATCAATTGGGTTCCGGCTGTTTGGTCGATCAGTTGGCCGGACAGTATATGGCCCATGTCTGCGGATTGGGATACCTGGCCAAAAAAGAAAATATGCAGACTGCCCTGAAGACAGTGATGAAAAACAACTTCATGGAGCGGTTCGACAATACCTTCAATAACATGCGGTCGTATGT
>CAZANK010000712.1:0-1121 GCA_964486235.1 uncultured Prolixibacteraceae bacterium
TGAGTATTCCACTTCTGAGGTTTCAAAAATACCCACCGATTCATGGCTCGTGATGGTCTGGACAGAAACAGGCATTATAGGTCTTATCGTTTATTTAACCCTGATCGGCTATATCCTGATCAAGGGGACTTATATTTTGTTTAAAATCAAAAATAGAGAATTATGGGGCATTGAATGCGCACTTTTAGTCAGTATCGCCGGGATTTATGTGGCTTCTTATGCCAACGAAGTCATCGCTCAGTTTCCGAACGGACCGATCATTTATATGGCAATGGCTTTTATTTTCATGGCTGAACATTATGACCAAAATATGACAAAACCAAAACATGCTTAGCAATGGTAAAACAGCCTGAAGTCTCGATTATCACAGTCAATTATAACGGGTTCCACGATACCTGCGAACTAATTGAATCAATAAAACGATATGTCACCCTACGTTATGAATTAATTGTTGTGGATAATGCCTCGCATAAAAATGAGGCGGAACTAATAAAACAAAAATATCCTTGGGTACTGGCAATCAGGAACGAAAAGAACCTGGGTTTTGCCGGAGGAAATAATGTAGGGATTCGTGCGAGTCACGGAAAGTATATTTTTTTTCTCAATAACGATACCCTTATTAAAGACGATTCACTCTGGTTTCTTATCGACAGCATCGAATCCAATCCGAAGATAGGCGCGGTTTCTCCCAAAATTAAATATGCATCTTCTCCCGGTATCATTCAGTATGCAGGATACACTCCCTTTTCCCCGATTACACTTCGCAATGAGACGATTGGCCTTGGACAAGATGACCAAGGACAGTATGATATTGCAGGAGTCACCGCCTATTTACACGGGGCCGCGATCATGATGAAACGCGAAGTTGTCAAACAAATCGGACTAATGCCTGAAATTTACTTTCTTTATTATGAGGAACTGGATTGGTGCGAAAAAATGAAAAATTCCGGATTTGAGTGTTTTTATGAACCCCGATGCTCAATGTATCATAAAGAAAGTCAAAGCACAGGGACTAATACTCCTTTACGTGCATTCTATATGACAAGGAACCGTTTGTCGTTTACTTACAGAAACCGAAATGGTGTAAGCAAATATTTATCGATTACCTACCAGACAGTAAT
>CAZANK010000712.1:1131-2006 GCA_964486235.1 uncultured Prolixibacteraceae bacterium
TAATTGTTCTATTGAAAAATGTGTTGCTCGCTTTCATTAAAAAACGCCCAGACTTGGCAAAAGCACATGTGTCCGGTTTTTTTCATTTTATCATTTTAAAAAATAAAAACTCTTGAATATGGACTTGCTTTCGTTAATAGATATGTTAGATAATTTCTGCTTCCTTTATATTGGGTTTTCAGTTTTCTACCTGTTCTTTTTTGCTTTTTTATCCCGATTTAAACGAAGCGATCAGTATCCCAAGGCTGCAATGTTTCATGAAATTGTCGTACTTTTTCCTGCATACAAGGAAGATCAGGTTATCATCTCGTCTCTGCAATCATTTGAGAAGCAAGATTACCCGCGTGAAAAATATGAAGTTGTTGTGATCTCCGATAAAATGAGCGAAGAAACAAATGAGCTTATCTCCAGAATGAAGGTGCACCTGTTAAGGGTGAACTTTGAAAACAGTTCAAAAGCAAAGGCATTAAATTTTGCCATTGATCACGTAAAAAACCGTTCATTTGACATTGTTGTTATTTTGGACGCAGATAACACCGTAGAACCGGATTTCCTGGAACAAGTTAACCGGGCTTATCATGCCGGAGCCATGGCTATCCAAGCACACCGAAAAGGAAAAAATATCAGCACCGATGTCGCAATACTTGATGCCGTCAGTGAGGAAATGAATAGTTCATATTTCAGAAAGGGGCACGTTTTTATCGGGTTATCTGCATCATTAAGTGGGTCAGGTATGGCTTTTGATTGTAACTGGTTCCGTGAGAATATTTCAAAGGTTTCTTCCGCAGGAGAAGACAAAGAACTCGAAGCATTGTTGCTTAAACAAAGGATTTACATCGAGTATCTCCATCACGTTTTTGTGTATGATGAAAAGG
>CAZANK010000713.1:0-1994 GCA_964486235.1 uncultured Prolixibacteraceae bacterium
TTAAAAAACTATTGCATTACATGACCTCCGTTCCTGATAACAGTGCTGCCCTTTCCGCCTACCGGTATGCGTTTCCGCTCATCCGCCTCGCTGACCTGTACCTGATGTATGCCGAAGCCCTGAACGAATGGAAACCGGCTCCTGATGCCGAGGTCTACCAATACATCGATGAGGTAAGGGCACGTACCGGGCTCAAGGGCGTTGTGGAAAGCTGGGAAAACCATTCAACCACGCCGGAAAAACCGCAAACAAAAGAGGGAATGAGGGAAATTATTCATCGTGAACGGTTAAATGAACTGGCCTTTGAAGGCCCCCGCTTCTGGGACCTCAGACGGTGGAAAAAAGCAGAAGCGTATATGAACCAACCCATTCGCGGTTTGAATATCTACGGGGAAACGGCACCGGAATTTTACAAGGTGGAGAACGTTTTTAATTCATCCTTTGGAAAGAAGGACTACCTCTGGCCTATCAAACAAAGCGATCTCCTGGAAAATAAAAACCTGGTACAAAATCCAGGCTGGTAAAAACATGTTGCGCTAAAACCTTTGCTTGATAATATAAAAATTTTAGTATGAAAAAATTACTATTCATAGCCATTACAATCCTTTTGATCTGGAATTGCTCAGAAGTGAAAGACTGGTCAGACCCGAAAGACTCAGTACCCCCGGGGAAAATAAGCGAACCCGAATACCGAAGCTTGCCCGGCGGGGTCGAGATTACCTACAAACTGCCCGGTGACGACGACATCCTGGGCGTAAAAGCACGCTATTCGTTTAACGAAGGGGGTGAGGTCAGGGAAGCATTTTCCTCTGCGTTCAGGGATACCATCGTACTTGAAGGATTTCCCGATACGCTGGAAAGAACCATCAACCTGGTCTGCATCGATAAAAGCCTGAATGAATCTGAACCGGTTCCGTTCCTCATCAAAGCATCGACACCGGCTGTTCATCTTATCAGGGAATCATTGGAACTGGCCCCGGCCTTTGGGGGCGTGTTTGCCTCATGGAAAAATGAATATCAGTCAGACATCGCCGTTTCCTTTTATGCTGCTGATGCCGCAGGTGAGATGCTGCTATACGATACACATTATTCAAAAATTTCTAAGGGGGAATTCAGTTTAAGAGGTTTTGATGACTCGGAACGAAAATTCCGCGTTGAAATCAGGGACAGATGGCAACAATATTCAGTTCCTCTTGATACAACCTTAAAACCCCTGTTTGAAGAAGAGATTTTGCCGCGGGCAGAAACGGGTCAAATGCTGTTTTCACGTTACGGGTTTGACGATCAAAGTACAACATGGCGAGGAGATTACCCCAAAGATGCACTGGGCAATATTTGGCGATTATTTGACGGAGTGGGAGTGACAATTAGCTACGTTTGGGCTCCCGGGATGAATTATTTAAGTAATTATGATGCCCGGTTTCCCAAGACGGAAACGGCTGCACCCATGTATCTCACGCTGGATCTGGGAAGAGTGGTGACCCTTAGCAGGCACAAATTCTGGATGAGGTCGCGTGAGCCTGTTGACCCGTACCTGGCTCCGACGCACAGGTATTACCAAGCTGCAGCACCCAAATACTTCGAAATATGGGGATCCGAACAACCGCCTAAGCAACCAGGTGATTTTGCATCAAAGGAAGAAAGCCTGGCATACTGGACTGCCTGGCCCCAGGTAGGCGGCACCGATTCCTGGAAAAACGATTGGATTCTCCTTGCAGACGATGCAAACCTTCCCCTCTCGGGAGCGAAAACGGCCGACCAAATAACGGTCGATGACTGTATTGCCGCTGATAACGGGATTGAGACGATCATGGACACAGAAGCATCCACGAAAAGAGTCAGGTATATCAGGTATGTATTTAAAGAACAATGGACAAAAAATAATACCAATCTCCATTTGACCGAACTGAAATTTTTTGGAGCCGAGATCGAATAGCAATTTTTTCCCAATTCGTCGTTCCTTCATGATCCGTGAAGGAACGACGAACCTTTAA
>CAZANK010000714.1:0-1984 GCA_964486235.1 uncultured Prolixibacteraceae bacterium
AGTTCGCAGATTCCTCCTTCGGTCGTTTTTTCAACCGGCTGCCGTCCCATTCCGGCCAGATTACCTTTTCCGTCGAACAAACCCGCCTTAAAGTAACTGGTACCCAGGTCAATCCCAAGAAAATAGCGATCCTTGTTCATTTTTAAACAATTGTATTGTTTCAGTGACTAACACCTGGCCTCCCGAAGGATCAAAAATGGCATTTGATGCTTCGTAAAATCCTTTTTGGTCCGCCTCTTCAGAGGCCATATAACCTTGTAACTCGCCATTGGCCAGCGTGATCACGAAGGCATTTTTAACCTTTTTCTTCAATTCAAGCGCATATTCCACGAAAATTTCACCCGGCCAGGCTACAAAATTCCATGGTCCGATGGTGACGATCTGGATTTCTGCGGGTAAAGAGTCCCGGTAATACGGATCAAGGCCATTTGATTCGGCAAGAATGGAAAGATGCAGCAGTTCTTCCGCTCCGAACCAATCGACCTCCGCAGTCCGGATCTCCTGCAGGTTCGTCGAAGTCATCCTTAACTTCTCCAGGAGCGTCAACGCTTCTTCGCGGCGGGCCCTGGCCGAAGGAACAGACGGGAACTGCCGCTTGGGCAAATCAACCTCCGTATGCAGACATTTCACGGAGACTTCAGCGAGATAATCTGCTGTATGAATGATTTTCGGTCCGACACCGGTTGCTACAATTCTTCCCAACCGCCCTGCCTCTTCGAAGGTATTGCCCTTTGTCACATGCCTTGGGCTTTGATTGCCGGCAGTGCCTGTAAACCAGATCACCGGACATTCACATCCCAGGTATTCCTTTTGGAGGATTTCCCTGGCAAAAGCAGGAAAATCACCACTGTATAAAGTGGAATCCTCATGAAGCACTGTCGGATGCATATTGCAAACCAGCGTGCAGGCAATAAAAGACTTTTTATCTGAATCCCTGAAAACGAGGACCGGGATATTCAAATCTGAAGGCCCTGAAGGATCATGCCTGTTGGTACCGATACCCGTTCCGTCGGCTATGAAAAACCCGATTTCAGCAGGAGAAGCGTTCGCAACAGCCCGACAAGCCGCATCAACGATCTTTCCCTCCATATACCCGAGATAACTTTCATCCGCTTTGGGAACAATGGGATCATTGGCACTCACGACACCATCGACCGTAACCGGGCCGGAATGCGTATGGGTGGCGCTTACCAGGATGTTCGGCGCCGAAATGCCTGTTTTTGCTGAAACAGCTTTTCGTATTCTTTCGACCGAAGCCTTACTGACATAGATCACGTCGTTCGAGATCATGATCGCCTGCTCCGTGCCGTCGCTCACGTACAGGGCAGCGCTAAGCAACCAGTCATGGACGCCCGTGCTCATTCGTTCCTCAAACGGATATCCATACAAAAAATGAGGCTCCTTTGGAGTAATATTCTCAAATGCCGCTCCGGCGATCAATTTCCTTTCCACCTTTTCCATCATAAAAAACTATAAAATGGTTTGTAAAACTGTTGAAGCACATCCAGTCGTTAGCAACCCGTGCAGGCCACCAACTGCAAACTACAAATCCCCGACAATCCCACTACCCACTACCCACTACTTAATAGCCTTTCTCCCAGTCCGGCTCAATATCCTGAGCGATCGTTTCCGAAACAAAGACGTCCGTCCGCAACGTTTGCAGGATCGATTCAGGCACAAGCGGCGTGACAGGACCATGCAAAACGAGTCGGCTGATCGTCCGCTGCCAGGAAGTGCTCGTACCATGAACTGAAATGGCATGCACATCAAAGCGGTGTTTTGACGCTATGACCTGGGCGGGACCGATCGTTGCCGCTTTGGGAGGCACAGCGGCAAGATTTCCGCTTTTTCCAAAGCTCCCGTGCAGCGAATTCTGGGCGATTGTAAACGGGCTCAGGGTACAAACGCGCGGTCCCATTTCCTTCCATTCGTCCAGGGTACCCTGAAATTCAGGGGCATCGGGTTCAATAAAAGCCAGATGCCC
>CAZANK010000715.1:0-1974 GCA_964486235.1 uncultured Prolixibacteraceae bacterium
ATTGATCTCGCTGCGTTTCATTGTTTTAGTTTTATTCCAAAAGTTACTATTTCGTAGGGTTCGGCTTCTTTTTCACAATTAAGGTCAAAATAATTATCTTTTTTTCAATAAAGCAAACTAAATCGTTTAAATTTGTATTTTCAAACATAAAATTTTGAATGTAAGACGGTTTTATTTAGTGAGTGTGTTGTATATCAGGTATTTATTTTTTACTTTTACACCATGCTCCACACGCATAATCCGTATACGTATCGGACAATAATATTGAAAATTGATTTTATTTTAAAACTATCAAAAGAGATTTTATTCCGGCATCGTTTTAAATTTTAAATATATTTTAATTTTAGCTGACGCATAGTCAGAACCAGTTAAAGTGCAATTCAGTGAAAACAGTATCGTTAAAAGATATAGCCGCCCAACTTGGCGTTTCAACGGCCTTGGTGTCCATTGTTTTAAATAACCGCGGGGATGAAAAAGGAGTAAGCGCCGAGACTCAGAAGAAAGTTTGGGATCTGGCTGAGAAATTGAATTACAGGCCAAACCAGGTGGCCAGGAGTCTGAGGCTTGGCAATTCAAAAACAATCGGATTGATCATCGCCGATATTTCAAATGTTTTCTACTCGGTAATTGCTAAAAGCATTGAAGAACAAGCTTCGCAGAACGGGTATAGTATCATCTTCACGAGTGCTGAGGAAAATCCGGAAAAAGAAGAGGAAATGCTCAGGGTACTTTTAAATAAAGGCGTCGACGGATTAATTCTGTCGACCTCTTTTTGTGACCGGGAACAGATGCGCCGACTCAGGGACAGCAACATTCCTTTTGTCCTGATAGACAGGTACGTACCTGGCGTAAAAACCAACTATGTCGTTTCGGATAATTATCGCGGGGCTTTCGGGATGACAGAGCACCTACTTTCGCTGGGGCATGAACGAATTGCACTGCTGCATGTCACCCCTTCGCATCTGACGACCATGAAGCACCGGATTTCAGGATATCAGGAGGCATTGCGCAAAAACGGGCACCGGGTTAAAGGCAAGTTGATCAGGGAGATTCCTTATGATCACATTAAAGAAAATATGGAACTCGCGTTAAAGGAGTTAATCCTTGACGAAAAGATCGACTCGGTGTTTTTTCTGAACAACAAGCTGACCATCGCCGGACTGGACGTCCTAAAACGATTAAATATGCGGATCCCCTACGATATTTCAATTGCATCGTTCGATGACATCGATCTTTTCAGGTTTTCGTCTCCTCCGGTCACTTCTGTCAGTCAACCCAAAGAAGAGATCGGGAGGGTTGCCTTCGAGGTGCTGTTAAACCAACTCAATGACCGCGAAGCGGAGCTGCAACAGATTGTTTTACCCGTAAAGCTGAACATCAGGGAATCCTGCGGGAGTTCCATGAAAAAATTATTTACCGGACATTGATTATCGTTTCATTTTTAGCATTAATAAGATCATCCCATTGCTTTACCGCAAGATCGAGGAGTATGGGTTATAGCCCGTTTCATACCGCCTGCCGTCAGCGGCAAAAAAAATCACTATGATTAACCTTTTTTTGATGATTTTTATATTAACTTCGCATTATTATGATAGAAACCAGACAAATAAATGATATTGTTAACAGGATTGAAGTAAATTACAAGCCGGAAAAGATTATTCTGTTTGGCTCCTACGCTCGCGGTAATTACAATGAAGACAGTGACTTAGATTTTATTCTAATCAAAGATACAACTGCGCCAAAACATAAGAGGGGACTTGAGGTTCGTAGATTATTTTATGGATTGCCTATTCCAATGGATTTTAAGATATATACAACTACGGAGTTTTCTAATGAATTATCAAACCGGTATTCATTTTTAAGTTCAGCGATTAAAGAAAGCAAGTTACTTTATGAGCGAAAAGATTGAAATTGTAAAACATTGGATTGAAAAGGGTGACCATGATTTAGGGACAGCCCAGGTAACTTTCCTTT
>CAZANK010000716.1:0-1971 GCA_964486235.1 uncultured Prolixibacteraceae bacterium
TGGCTGGTTCTTCACCCTGCACGCCATCGCGACCATGGTGAGCGGTTCCGTGGCTTTCAGGAATATCATATCGAATGGTCTGGTGCTGGATAAAAATGGGAATAAGATGTCGAAGCGGCTTGGCAATGCCGTCGATCCGTTCGAAACCATCGAAAACTATGGCTCGGACCCGCTGAGATGGTACATGATCACCAACTCACAACCCTGGGATAACCTGAAATTTGACCTGGCAGGAGTGGATGAGGTACGCCGGAAGTTTTTTGGCACGCTGTACAATACCTATAATTTCTTTGCTTTGTATGCCAACGTGGATGGTTTTAAATACCGGGAAGAAGAGATTCCGGTAAGCGAACGTCCTGAACTGGACCGCTGGATCATGTCGTTGCTGAATTCCCTGATCCGGGAGGTGGACGAAAGCCTTTCTGCCTACGAGCCTACCCGCGCTGGTCGCGCCATCTCCGATTTTGTGGCCGGGAATCTGAGCAACTGGTTCGTCCGGCTTAGCCGGAAACGCTACTGGGGAGGAGAGTACGGGCGTGACAAGATTTCTGCCTACCAGACGTTGTATACCTGCCTGGTGACGGTTGCCAAACTGATGGCGCCAATCGCGCCGTTCTATGCGGACCTGCTGTTCTCCGACCTGAATAAGATCACCGGAAAGGAACCCGACCGGAGCGTTCATCTGATCGATTTTCCAAAGGCAGACACCGGGCTGATCGATCGGGACCTGGAAGAACGGATGAGCATTGCCCAGCGGGCTTCGTCCATGATCCTGGGATTGCGCCGGAAAGAAAAACTGAAAGTGCGTCAGCCCCTGGCAAAGATCATGGTTCCTGTGCTGAATGCCGGGTTTAAGGAGCAGTTTGAGGCGGTTGAAAATATTATTCTTTCGGAGGTGAACGTCAAAAAAGCGGAATACCTCACCGACACTACCGGGATCATCAAAAAAAGAATTAAGCCGAACTTTAAGACCCTCGGTCCGAGGCACGGCAAGATCATGAAGCAAATTGCCGGAGCGCTTGCCGGATTTTCACAACAGGATATCGCTGCGCTCGGGAAAACCGGCCGTTATGACCTTGTCGCGGGCGATGAAACGGTGACGTTAACGCCTGAAGATGTCGAGATACAGACCGAAGACATCCCGGGATGGCTGGTGGCCACGGAAGGCGATTTGACCATCGCGCTGGATATTCATGTGACCGACGAGCTGAAACAGGAAGGCATTGCCCGTGAGTTTGTCAATAAAATTCAGAACATCCGGAAGGAAAGTAATTTTGAGGTGACCGACCGCATTGCGCTGAAGATTGTCAGAAATGACAGTTTTAATGAAGCGCTGATGAACTTTAAAGACTATATAAGCAGCCAGACACTGGCCCGTGAATTGATGCTGGTCGATCAGTTGGACAACGGGCAGGGAAGTGTCGTTGAAATTGACCAGGGCGTGGAAGCGCTGATCCTCGTCGAAAAAAAGAATGGATGAAGAATGGTCCGGGATATCCGAATCATCCAATTCCAAATTATTTTACTAATTTAGGGACCGAATGGAAAACATTCAGTCCGTCATACATGAACTTAAATTTATTGGCTATGGCAGAAAAAACCAGATATTCGGATGCTGAGCTCGAGGAATTCAAACAGCTCATCCTCTCGAAGCTTGAAAAAGCACAGGCGGATTACGAGTTGTACAAGAATTCACTTACTCAGAGCGATGGGAACGACACGCAGGACACTTCTCCGACATTTAAAGTACTGGAAGAAGGTGCAGCAACGCTTTCCAAGGAAGAAGCAGGAAAGCTGGCGCAGCGTCAGCAGAAATTTATTCAGCATTTACAGGCTGCTCTAATCCGTATTGAAAACAAAACATACGGGATCTGTCGTGAGACCGGTAAACTCATTTCCAAGGAACGTTTACGGGCAGTGCCTCATGCGACATTGAGTATTGATGCAAAAAACAATCAGAAGTAAGAAGAA
>CAZANK010000717.1:0-1970 GCA_964486235.1 uncultured Prolixibacteraceae bacterium
GCTTTTCCGGAGAAATTCTGAAGATCGATATTCACTTTCCCCGAACTCAAATCCAAATCAAGGCCAAGTTTATCACCATTTCGGATGATTGCATCAATTCCTCCCCCACTGGATTCCAGGTATAATTCCCTGCTTAAATTCCCAATGTTAACACGGACTGATCCTCCGCTGGATCTGGCTTTCACATATCCGGCTTCTCCGCTAACACTTACACCACCCCCGCTGCTGCCTGCATCTACATCTCCGTGAACATTCGTCAGGTGCACTCCGCCACCTGAGCTATGCGCAAAAACATTCCCTTGTGCTTCCTCTAAAGTAACACCGCCTCCACTGGAATTCAAGCGAATATCTCCATGCTGATTTGTCGCATGCACTCCACCACCGGACGAACTTGCCTTCGTGGTTCCTGTAATGTTCTCCAGTTTTATTCCGCCTCCGCTGCTTGAAAAATCATGTGTGCCTTTTACATGTGAAATTTTTAGTCCCCCTCCGCTGGACGAGACATTACACGACATTTCCCGGGGAGTCAGGATGGTTAATGAAATGCCTACATTCCTCAACGAACTAAATTTTGTCTTGCGCTCCACAGTTGCAGTAACGACAGAACCATTCTTTTCAATGTCCAACTCAAAATCTTTCAGGATATCCCGGACCGACGGATCTGAGGGTGATAAAACCCTTCCGTTTTTCCGGATAAATACCTGTACGGTTACTTCCTTCTGATCGTCGGCCCTCACCTCTATTCCTCCGCCGGATGATCTGGCATTCAGCGTGCCCGGCTGATTCATGTCAAAGGTCTTTGTTATCGCAGGAGTTTTGTTTTCCTGCGCAATTCCGCTGCATGAAAGCAACGTTATTAACATTGCGATCATCGTGTACATGCTTACATTCATTTGCGTTTCAAATTAGAGATTAATAAATTTCAATCCAATACATCCTAAAGACGCCGTTTTTTTAAAAAAGTTACTCATACCTCAATGCTTCCACCGGGTTCCTCGTAGCCGCTTTCCAGCTTTGCCAGCTTACGGTGAGCAGGGCAATTCCCAGGGCCAGCAAGCCGGCCAGAGCAAAGATCCACCAGCTCAATTCGGTCTTATAGGCAAAGTCTTCGAGCCATTTACTCATGGTGTAATATGCAATTGGGCACGATATTACAAATGCAATTGCTACCCATTTTATAAAATTTTGGTTCAATAAATATAAAATTTGACCAATACGGGCACCATTAACTTTTCGTACACCAATTTCTTTGGTTCGCTGTTCGGCTACAAAGACGGCTAAACCAAGAAGCCCCAAACATGCAATTAATATGGCTAATACAGAAAAGATTGAAACTAACTTTCTGGTCAGCACATCAGCAGCATACAAACGACCAAAATCTTCATCAAAAAACACATAATCTAAGTTTTGCCCACCTGCAAACTTATCCCATGTTTTTTCAATCTTTTTCAGGTTTTCCTGAATATCTCCCGATATTCGAACACCTAAGTATTCGCCTTGACGACCATTATTAAACAGTACTAACGGACTCATTTCCTTGTGTAAAGATTCGAGATGAAAATCTTTTATCACTCCAATAATGGTGAAAGCTGCCTCATCGGTTTTTTGCCCCTTATACACTTTCTTACCTATCGGATCTTCTATATTTAACCGCTTTATTGCCATTTCAGTTAGTACTACTGATTTGGCATTTGCTTGATTACCCTCTTCTAAAAAACGACCTTCTAAAAGCTCAATCTCATATGTTTTTAAAAAGTCGGTGTCTACCCATAGTTGGTACATTCCTCTGGCATCGCTAACTAATTCACTATAGAATGCATTACCCTCCCATGTTCGTCCGGGAATGCCAGTAGAATTCGTTACTTGTAGTATACCCGATTCTGCAAGTAATTCGCTTTTGAACGCAGACATTTGAGACCCTAAATAATTTGCCTTTTTTATTATTATCAGGTTTTCTTTGTTAAAACCCA
>CAZANK010000718.1:0-1960 GCA_964486235.1 uncultured Prolixibacteraceae bacterium
TTATTTTCAAATACTTTTTCGATGAATTTCAAAACCTGTTCCTTTTCATTGCGAAGTTTGAGATATGTTTTTCCCCACAAATCCGGCTGACAGGAAATTTCTTTTGCCGTATGAAAAGCCCCTTTCGCTTTTAAATCTTCGACATCAAAATCCAGGTATTTTAAGCTGTTCATGTTCTGAATAATGGTTATAAAAGTTTTATACTAATCTGTAATCCTTTTATTTAGGAAATTAACACCTGGAGGTCGCCGGTCATCATGCGCTTGTCTGAAAGGAATAGCCCTCACAACTCATTTCCTGCTTTTCAAAGGGTCACAATTTTTGTTTTTTTTAATACATTGTAAAATTACAATATTTCATTTACTTTCAAAATAAATGATATAATATTTTATAACCTTTTTTATCTTTATTTTACTTCTGGTTGCCCTGACTTGGTAAGGATATAAAACAAAGGATATTCCCGGTATTTTTTTCAATGAAGCAAAAAGCCTGTTCACTCCAGGCAGGGATCAGTTGGTGGGACGACAACCGGGTAATCGGGGTGCCGGCTGATGGGATCGGTGAGGGCGGCGAAAAAACAGCACAAGAGGGAGCTGTCTCAAAGAAAATGGGTTGAGAGAATCAGGCGGCGTTCATCCGCTCAAGGCAATGAGGGCCGATTTTGGGATATCCTTTGAAACGGAAGATCAGACCACGATGACTTCGACGCCGCTTTTTTCCAGACGGTTTTTATCTTCTTCCCGGATCCCCGCGTCTGTAATGACCGTATCGACAAGCGACAGTGTACCAATAAACGCGAAGCGTCTCCTGGTAAATTTTCTTGAATCGGCAACGACAATCACTTTTTTGGATATCCTGATCATGATCTGGTTGAGGTGCGCCTCTTCCGAGTCGGGCGTGGACAGTCCGTGCGTGGTGTCGAAACCGTCCGCTCCCAGGAATAACTTGTCGCAGTAAAATTTTTCGAAATTTTCGTCCGCGAGGACTCCGACCAGCGACAAGGATTTTTTCCGCAGCGATCCGCCCGGCATAAAGATGTGGAAGCCTTCATATTCTGCCAGGATACTGGCAATATTCAGGGCATTGGTGATGATGGTGAGGTTGGTGAATTTTTCAAGGTTTTTGGCGATTTCGGTAGTGGTGCTCCCCGAGTCCAGAACAATAGTATCACCATCGTTGATCAGCTTCACGGCTGCCTGGGCAATCAACTGCTTTTCCCTCAAAAACTCTTTTTGGTTTTCGGACCCTGACGGGTCAATTTCCATCCGGTTGAATTTTATTTTTATGGCGCCGCCCCGGGCACGGATCAGCATATTTTGTCTTTCCAGATGGGCAAGGTCATTCCGGATCGTCACCTCACTGATTTCGAACATCTTGCTTAAGCCCGTGACCGAAACCTGTCCTTTCACTTCCAATTCTTCCAGGATTCTGGCTCTTCTTGAAACCGTAGATTTAGAATAAGACCTTTCCATTTCTTACTATTTAACCATGTATTTTCGTTGAATGACCGTACTTGGCGACAAAAATAAGGAAATAATGCTAATAACAGGAATTTGACAAAATATTGTGCAAGTTCCGGTTTCAAAGGCAGGTTGTTCAGAACCTGCCTCAGGTGATTTTTTTCAGTACGGGGTCCCATTCGACCCGTCGTTTTTCGAGGTATGACCGGTGGGCCATCAACACGGTGATGCCTTCTTCATAGGCTTTTTCAATATCATCGCTTGGTGTTCCGCCGTTGCGGATGCACTCGATCCACTCCCGGATGTGCAGATGGGTGACGTCGACCGGACGGCCGTTGATAAACGTATCGGTCAGTCCGCGTGATGCATAGTATTTTTCGGTGGCGGAAGTCACGGCGTCTATTTCGCCCGAACCGGGCTTTACGGTCAGCATCGGGCCTGAAGTGCCGATAATTCCCGCCTCGATTTGCTTTTTGAACTGAGGCGAGTCCCAATCGGCC
>CAZANK010000719.1:0-1959 GCA_964486235.1 uncultured Prolixibacteraceae bacterium
TTTTTGAAGAAACTTCATATAAATACCCAAATTGGCCCTTGTTTTCTGATCACAGACATAGAGAAATGTAACAATCAGATGGAGAAAATTCATGGCATTTCTTCATTTGCCCATAAAAGATATTCAGAATAAAATTTTTGTTTGAAAATCCAAAATAAAAAATTATATTTTATTATTAAAAAAAGAATTAAATGATATAAGCTCTTGAAATAATTTTATAACTACTCATGTACTTGGTATCGGTTATTAAAATAACATTTATGAGAACATTTGTCTATTGGTGATAGTAGGTTATTTTTGATATTACGATTAATAAAAAATGAGTGAAAAAAACTTAAAACATTATTTTGCACATAGCTATGAAGGCAAACCTGTTACTCAGTGGCAAAAGCTGGAAGATCATCTAAATAATGTTGCAAAGTTAGCATCGGAATTTGCAGAGCCCTTTGGTGGACAGGAATGGGCTAGATTAGCAGGTTTTTGGCATGATGTGGGAAAATATTCCAACGAATTTCAGAAGAAGCTTTTTGATACTAACGGTATCGAATGTCATTTGGAAACCAAGCCGGGAAAAGTGATTCACTCTCAAGCTGGCGGGCATCTGGCTCAGAAAGTTATGAGTGGTGGGATGGAACGTATCTTCTGTTGGCTTATCATGGGACATCACGCCGGACTGGCCGATTTCTCATCATCTGATACCGGGGCGAAGGCGCTCGAGCCAAAGATGCGTCACCCTTGTGAATCAGAAGAAATTCTAAAAAATGTTCCGGATAAGATTAAAGCACAAAAGGAACCAACTCCGCCAGAAATATTGCTACAGAAACCGCGTGTTGATATTTCCTTCCTGATCCGAATGCTATTTTCCTGTGTTGTAGATGCAGACTTTCTTGATACCGAAGCATTTATGGATAGCGAAAGAAAAAACCATCGGCAGTCAGAATATCCGACGTTGAGCGAATTGCTTGCAGCCTTTGATCGACATATGGATGGTCTTTGTCACAACGCCGAGGAAACGGCTGTAAATCAAATTCGTGCTCAGGTTTTAGCGCGGTGTCGCGAAATGGCAGATTGTCCCCCCTCCGCTTTTTCCCTGACCGTTCCGACGGGAGGAGGCAAGACGCTTGCCTCTTTGGCGTTTGCTCTTAGACATGCCATGAAGCATGAAAAACGCCGGATCATTTACGTAATTCCGTATACCAGCATCATTGAGCAGACGGCATCTGTTTTCAGGAATATTCCTGGCTTTGAAAATTCCGTATTGGAGCATCATTGTAATGTTTGGGATGACGATGAAACAAAAGAAACGGTTCGGAGACGACTGGCGTCTGAAAATTGGGATGTGCCAATCGTCGTAACAACCAGCGTTCAATTTTTTGAGTCGCTGTATGCCTGCAAAACCAGCCGCTGCCGAAAACTGCATAACATCGCTAACAGCGTCGTTATTTTTGACGAAGCGCAATGTTTTCCTCCGCAATATCTTCGTCCGGTAGTATCGGCAATAAGAGAACTTCACAGGCATTATGGCGTAACGCCGGTTCTCTGCACAGCCACCCAGCCCGTGTTGACCAAAACCGAAAATTTCGATTTCAAATTCAAGGAAGGCTTCGGGTCTGTAACTGAGATCATAGAGCGGCCCGACTATCTGACGGAAAAGCTTCAGCGGGTTCATGTTGAACGGTTCTCAAATCTTGATCCGGTTTCGTATGAACAGATTGCGGAAGCTATTCAGGCCGAAGGACAATCGGTTCTTTGCATTGTAAACCGCAAGCAAGATGCCCGCATGTTGAGTCAACTGCTTCCCGAGGAGCAGACCATTCATCTTTCAACGAACATGTGCGCGGAACACCGTTTCCAAACTCTGGAAAAAATCAAACAGCGACTTTCCGCTCGGGATCATCCGCTTTTTGTCGTCAGCACCTCGCTGGTAGAAGCCGGTGTGGATTTGGATTTCCCAGTTGT
>CAZANK010000720.1:0-1956 GCA_964486235.1 uncultured Prolixibacteraceae bacterium
TGATAGCCATTTTACATACGTGGGGGCAAGCATTATGCCTGCATCCCCACCTGCATTGTATTGTGCCGGGCGGAGGGCTCACCCCCCAGGGAAAATGGAAAACAGCCAAAACCCAGGGCAAATACCTGTTCCCGGTAAAGGCGATGAGCAAAGTCTTCCGGTCTCGTTTTATTGATGCTTTACGGAAAGCACTGCCCGATAAAACGGATCAGGGGCTGGTACGGGAGCTGTATCAAAAAAAGTGGGTGGTATATGCCAAACGTCCTTTTAACGGGCCGGCGAGTGTGATTGAGTATCTGGGCCGGTATACCCATAAAATAGCCATCAGCAATCACCGCATCAAAGATGTGTCAGAGAACCAGGTTACTTTCAGTTATAAGGATTATCGGAAAAATGCTGAAGTCAAAGAAATGACCCTTGACCCGATGGAATTCATCCGCCGGTTTGCTTTGCACATCTTGCCCAAAGGTTTCGTGCGTATCCGGCATTACGGTATCTTAAGCAGCACGGCCAAGGCTAAATGCGCGGTTCAGATTAAAGAACAACTGCCCGGGATCCCAAAACCAAAATCCATCAGACCATTGCCCCGGACATATAATCCCAGGGAATGTCCCTGTTGTAAAAAAGAAATGATGCGGACCATCCTGCATTTTAAACACAGGGGACCACCGGGAAACTGGCAGGATTTAGCTAAGAATATTCTGGAATCCCTGTGTTAAAAACTCACTGCGGCAGCAGCATGGCGAAGCTATGCGTTAAAGTGAGGAAAAGGACCTTGAAATAGTAAAAATTGAATAAAAACGAAGATATGAAAGCCGACAAATCCGGAAATTAACGTTTGACGATGCTCTCAATTACCCTTAGCAGGCTCAGTCATCCAAACCCCGCCCCTCCGTCTTTTCAACACAATCCCCATAATAATAAACGCACCCTGTAGCACCGGTTTAGTACAACCGAGGCTTCATCGTGTGCGCTTCGCGACGACGAAGCCTTTTCTTTTGTTTCGTATTTTCAATTGTTGGGACTTTAACTTATAACGCATCGTTCACCATGTTTTTCTATAGGAAGGAGTAAATGATGAGTTCCTATATTTTTCCCGATCACTGCCAATTAAATCATTTTCTGTTAAAACAGACTTTTCATCTGTGATATCAATTGTTATCTGCTCTTTCTTGTCATAAATACGATTAGAGAGAACCAAAATATATACATTTTCACCTTGCCTGATTATGAAAGAATCTGAATTCGTTGATCTCGCATTTGTTAAAGGTTTTTCAGAATAAAAATAAAGCCTTCCGTTGCGGCCGCCAACATTTGGGTTTAGCTCCAGAATTACTTGTGAATCACAATAACTAATATTTTGAACTTCGGTTGCACCCATTGATATATGCAAGTTTGATCCAATTAAGGTAGGGTGAGAAGTTTTTTGTGTCAATCTCAATAATTGATGTTCATAAGAAGGAATATCTCTGGCAACATAATTATTGTCAATAATCCCAATATATTTTTCATCCCAAAAGGACCAAGCGTGAAACTTATTTCCAATCTCATCGACTGGGATATTTTTCATGGTCAGATTAGCTGTCCCCTGATGTTCAGGATTCCAAAGAATAACATTAGCAAAATTTCCATATTGGCATTTGACAATATAACCAAATTCTTTTCCAAGAATATCCCAGCCACCGGCAAAAGGATGTCCTTTTTCTTTTGAAACCGGATGAAGAATTTCCAGCATCCGCAGATTATCCTGACTATCAAATTCTTTTTCAAAAAGTAAATCCGAGGTCATTGCTGCTCCCCCGTAAATACCAACAAAACTATGGAAAGTCTGAAGTTGTAATGGGGAACACTTTCTGAGGTGTGCAACATAGGTCACATCAGGATCCCCATTAGCTAGCACTCCATTTTCGTAACTTTTATTAACCAATGAGGCAATAGGATACCAAAACCCATGGA
>CAZANK010000721.1:0-1938 GCA_964486235.1 uncultured Prolixibacteraceae bacterium
CGGTTGCACTATACAATCTCGATGTGATCATCTCGGTTGGTTATCGCGTTAAATCGCAGCGTGGCACGCAGTTCCGCCAATGGGCAACCCAACGCCTCAAAGATTACCTCGTGCAGGGTTACGCCATCAATGAAAAGCGCCTGGCACAAAAGCAACAGGAGGTGGAATACCTTAAAACCGGCATCCGCATCCTGAACCGCGCCATGGCCGAACAAACTACTGCCGAAGAATTCGAAATGCTCCGCGTATTTGCCCAGGGACTTACGCTGCTCGACGATTATGACCACGAAACCCTCGACAAAAAAGGGCAAACAAAAACTGAAACTCATTTTCCGTCGGTTGATGATTATTTGGCATTAATCAAGCGTATGTATCCTGTTTTTGAATCAGGAGTGTTTGCCAGGCCCAAAGACCAGGGTTTTCACAGTTCGGTAAACCAGATCAAACAAGGCTTTGGCGATTATGTCCAATTGCTTCGTGGTTTGAGCACCGAAAAAGGAATGTTGGGGCACATCTTTACCAAAAGCCAGAACAAAATACAAGACCCTGCCAAACTTTCAAGGGTCATCGGCATGATTGACCAGGAAAAATGGTCGATGATGGGCGCCGACATAAAAGGTAAAATATACGAGGGTTTGCTTGAAAAAAATGCTGAAGACACCAAATCGGGTGCCGGGCAGTATTTTACGCCCCGCGCATTGATTAAGACCATGGTGGCCTGTATACAGCCCAAACCATCGAAAACCATTGCCGATCCTGCTTGCGGAACAGGCGGCTTCTTTTTGGCTGCTTACGACTGGATTGTGGGACATAACCAACTCGACCGTGACGAAAAGGAATTTTTGAAAAATAAAACCTTTCACGGTAATGAGATTGTGGCAAACATGCGCCGTTTATGCCTGATGAATATGTATTTGCACAACATTGGCGATATTGTGGGCGAAAGTTTTATTTCGTCGAGCGATGCGCTGGTAGCCGATACGGGTGAGCGTTTTGATTACGTACTTGCAAATCCCCCGTTTGGCAAAAAGAGCAGTTATACCGTAACCAACGAAGAAGGCGAAGCCAAAAAAGAAGATTTAAGTTACAACCGTCAGGACTTTTGGGAAACAACCTCGAACAAGCAACTTAACTTTTTACAACATATTAAAACCATGCTAAAGGTTACCGGGCAGGCAGCCGTTGTTTTGCCCGACAATGTTTTGTTTGAGGGTGGGGCAGGCGAAGAAGTCCGCAAACAGTTGATGCTTACATCGGATTTGCACACCATTTTGCGTTTGCCAACGGGTCTGTTTTATGCCCAGGGGGTGAAAGCGAACGTGCTATTATTTACGAATGAAAATTTACTTTTTCAGTAACGTGGAAGAAGTTTTGTATCTTGCATCGTCAAACAGATTAACAAGGATTAACCATGTTCAAATTAAACTTTAGCGCAGTTGTCACGATGCTTTTCGCACTTGTGGCCTGCAATACAACTCCGAAACAACTCACCGGTCCGGATCAGGAACGGCTGACCGCCTTTGTAGACCCGTTTATCGGAACGGCTTATCACGGACATACCTTTCCGGGAGCCGCGTTCCCCTTCGGGCAAATTCAACTCAGTCCTGACAACGGCACCCAGGGATGGGACTGGTGTTCGGGCTACCATTATTCGGACAGCACGATCGCCGGATTCAGCCACCTGCACCTGAGCGGCACCGGCATCGGCGATCTGGCCGACATTTCGTTTCTTCCGGTGACAACCGACGTCACCTTTAAGGAAGGTGAGCAAAACATGGATTTCGTGTACCGCTACGCCGGGAAATATACGCACGGCCAGGAAGAGGCCTCGCCGGGCTACTATGCGGTGACCATGAAAAATAACGCGATCAAAGCTGAACTGACCGTCACGGAACGGGCCGGATTGCACCGCTATACCTTCCCCGAAAACGGAAAGAA
>CAZANK010000722.1:0-1937 GCA_964486235.1 uncultured Prolixibacteraceae bacterium
GAATAGGCTTTTTCATCATCGTAAATAACAACTCCGGCTGCCATCGAAGCCTCCCTGTTCACAGATAATGTGCGTATCCCGCCGCTCCATACGACCCTGAAGTTAAAATCCACAGAACTCCGTTTACTCAACGGGTACTCAAACCCGAGTAATCCGTTCGCGGCATAATTGGAGGCGTATTTCGTGTTTCTCCATATTCCGTCGCTTGGCTTATACCGCGACTCAAACAGGGAACCTGTCATCAGAAAATACCAGTTTTTGCTTAAATACTTTTCCAGGGTCAGCTCAATACCGTAGTTTTTTCCCAGTCCTTCATTCACCAGGCTGTCTTTGTCTTCTGTGCCATTATAATAGGTGGAGCCCAGGTTCACGACTGAAAAATTGGTCGGCCTCTTTTCTACCGGGAGATCCCACACATCCTGATAATAGGCTTCAATTTTGAGATTCCAGTTTTCAGCAAGCTTATTGGTGTATCCAAAAACGAAATGCTGTGATTTCGAGAAATCAAGATTTTCGCAGGTACGCCAGTATTCTGTCCGGGTTTCATTGGCGCTTTCAACAAAATATACCGGTAGGGCCTGGGTCTGGGAATGGATGCCGTATCCCAGCCTGAACGATTGTCTTCGGGCAAAATTCCAGGCGAACCCAAGTCTTGGTTCCAGCGTTTTTGTCCGGTTTAACAGCAGATACTGGCTGTAGAGCCCTCCATAGAGATCAATTCTGTCACCGAACCGGTGCTTCCACTCCATGAATCCCTGTAACAAATGAAGATACTGCTTTTCTAAATCAATGAGATGGAGATATCCGCCCATGTGGTCCACACTGTCAATTTGCGTGATCCATTTATTTTTATAGGAAAATCCCGTGGCGAAGGTGTTCCTGGGATTTATTTTTCGGGTGTAGTGTAACGAAAAGGATACCTGCTGTTCCAAAAAGTCAGAGTGATAATAGACTTTCTTGGAATCGTCGGACATGATTGAATCAAGTCTGATACGGGTATCCTGGTGGGAGTAGGACATGGCCGTGACCAGATTCGCCTTTTCTCCAAACAAAAGTTTATGGGTAAGACCTGCAACGCCCATGCCGGTGGTATTTGTCAGGTCCGTATTTTTGACCGGATTGAACTGGTCCGTCGAGTTTTCTGCCGGGGCAAAGACTTCATCAAGTCCGCCTAAACCAAAAACGGTGAATGTTCCAAATTTCTTTGTGGGGAAGAAAAATTTGAAATTCAAATCGGTATACGTTGGTACAGTACCCCCGACAATATTGAACCCCAGGTTCTGCAGTACATCCAGGAAGGAATACCGCCAGTTAATCATGTAAGATGCCCGGTGCTTTTTCGAGAATGGCCCTTCTATTCCGGCTTCATACCCGTTTAAGCCGGCCTGCAGGACAAATTCCTGCTTGTTCGTGTTCCCGTTTCGCATATTCAGGTCAAACACGCCGGCGAGGGCATTCCCGTATTGTGCCGGAAAGGCGCCGGAAAAAAAATCGGAGCGCGTGAGCAGATTGCTGTTCAACATGCTCACCGGGCCACCCGAAGTCCCCTGTACGGCAAAATGGTTAGGATTTGGGATATCAACGCCTTCAAGCCGCCATAATAATCCGGTGGGCGAGTTCCCGCGGATAATAATGTCGTTCCGGGTATCATTGCTTGAGGTTAAGACCCCTGCAAAATTAGTAGCCATCCTCGCCGGGTCGGACCAGCTTCCGGCATAACGCTCCGTCTCTTCGATCGAAAACGAACGGGCGCTGATGGTGGCCATCTTATTCAAAACTTCCCCTTTCTGATAAGCTTTCACCGTCACTTCCTCCAGTTCAGTAACACGCTCTGTCATTTCAATTTCCAGGACAAGTTCTTTTCCTGAACTGACGGTGATGCTTTTCATCACAACCGGCTCGTACCCGATAAACGTGAATGTGAAATTATTCCTGCC
>CAZANK010000723.1:0-1937 GCA_964486235.1 uncultured Prolixibacteraceae bacterium
CTGGAGGAAATATACCATTGCGAAAGATGATCCGCTGCTGATCAATAACAGGAATGCACCGTTTAACTGGATCGTGTTGCGGTATGCAGAAGTTTTACTGATCTATGCTGAAGCAAAAAATGAGACAGATGGTGCTGTTGCCGATGTTTATGATGCCGTGAACCAGGTCAGGAACAGGGTCGGGATGCCTGATCTTCCGTCCGGCTTAACAAAAGATGAAATGCGGGAGCGGATTTATAACGAGAGAAGGGTCGAACTGGCCAGCGAGGGAACCAGGTTGGAAGACCTTAACCGGTGGAGAAGGCTGAAGCAGGCGCTTGAAAACAAGCATTTAAACCATGGGGTGAATTACCAGATTACGAATTGGGAAGAATTCAGGTATTTATGGCCAATCCAGCAACAGGAAATGGATACGAATCCAAATTTGGTACAAAACCCCGGCTATTAAAATTTAAAAATCTTTTATCATGAAAAAGAAAGATACCCAAATCAATAAATTGTTTTACAGTCTGGCAGTTGCATTAATTTGCTGCCTGATTTCAACAACTTCCTGCGAAGTAGAAAAGTATGATTATACCCCGATCGAATATCTGAAAATTACAGGGGTATCCTCGACGACTGCAAATTCCACGAAAGACTATTACACCTTTTACCTGGAAGACGCCACTTATACCGGGACCGTTCCGGCCGGGGCCACGATCAAATCAGGTCAGGGCACTTCCCATATCTCTGTCCAGTTCGGGAACACCGGTGGGGCATTATCGGTGGAGGTGAATGGGATGGAGTCGGAAATGACCATTACGATTCTGCCGTAAAGAATGAGATTTAAGGGCTGTCTGTATACGAAACAGTGCGTTTTGGACAGCCCTTTTTATATGAATGTTACTTGCCGAAGATATGAAGGCGTGGCACGATGAAAAGAAACGACTTTGCCTCTATGGGTGCGCTTCTGCCCATAACGAAAACTTACGCAGAGATTTCCGTAATTGAACGCATTCTTAAAAATTTATGATCGAAACATTGGTTTTTATGAAAAGATCAATTCCCGTCAGTATTTTTTTATTGATTTTATTTTTCTTTACGTCCTGCAGTCACCAGGCTTTTAAAATGGTACTGCTACCTGATACTCAAAATTATTCAGAATCGTATCCTGAAATTTTTTATGCCCAGACGCGATGGATCGCCGAAAATTCCGGCAGCTTCGCGTTGGTGCTCCACCAAGGGGATATTACTAACCATAACACCCCAAAGGAATGGGAAACAGCCGCCGGGGCGATGAACCTGCTGGATGGCAAGGTACCTTACGTGGTTTGCCCCGGCAACCATGATTACGGCACTAACGGCACTGCCGATGTTCGAGATACCGACCTGTTTAATACCTGGTTCCCTTATGGGAAGTACAGCAAAACTGCCGGATTTGGAGGCGCCTTTGAAACGGGACGCATGGACAATGTGTGGTATACGCTTAAGGCGGGCGGAATAAAGTGGCTGATCCTTTCACTGGAGTTCGGGCCGAGAGATAAGGTGCTGGAATGGGCTTCGGAGGTGATCAGGGCCCATCCCTCCCATAAAGTGATTGTAAACACCCACGCCTATATGTATGCGGACGATACCCGCATGAGTGAAGAACGGGGTCATCGCTGGCCGCCCCGGCTTTCGAAGATGAACGTCCATGCCACCGGTGCAGAAAGCCCCAACAACGGGGAACAGATGTGGCAGAAACTGGTGAGCCGGTATCCGAATATTCTACTGGTATTCAGCGGGCATGTCCTTGGCGACGGTACCGGCACCCTGGTCAGCGAAGGGGTGCACGGGAACAAGGTTTACCAGATGCTCGCCAATTACCAGGGCGCCGTGAAAGGGTCGGTGAACGGGGGCAATGGTTTTTTGCGGATTGTTACCGTCGATCCGCGTCAGGGAAGGATCGCGGTTCAGAC
>CAZANK010000724.1:0-1935 GCA_964486235.1 uncultured Prolixibacteraceae bacterium
ATGTTTACGGATGGACACCAATATCTGTTCCCTTATTCTACAATACTTATTATTAAGGTATTACATTAGAAACCTTCGAATATCCAGTCAATTTTTTTGACAAAAACGTTAATATTTTGACACCTGTACTCTTCGACTTCTCAGTCCGAAATGTCATTTTTTATCCATAAAAATTTAAAATTCAATTTTAATATTTCATGGTTTGGCGTACTTGTGAATAAGTGATCTTGATTACCAGAAGAATATAAGAAAAAATCATGGACCCGTCAGGGAGCTAAGGTAGATTTGGTATTAAACTTCAGTTGGCTTGCACAGGCTTAAGTATATTATTCTTCCCCTGCTTCCAATTGAAGTTTTATTATTTGGTGAATCTGAAATGCAAAATCATAGAATGTCTGCGCTTGTTTCTGATTGGGCTTTCCTCCAGGCAGCAATCCTAATTCACCAGGATAACGGGATTCGATGTAAAGACTGTCGAGGGCAATTATTAATTCTTCATCAGGAGTATGGTCTATAAAGGATTCACAAACAGCAAACAACTTTTGCAGTGAATGAATTTTAGGAACATTCAGCCCCTTCTCTTCAATGACCGCCTTCAATGATTTTTCTATTGCTTGCTGAGCATGGAAGGCAACATGTCCGCTTAGCCTCTCGTTTTGAATAATGTGGCTGATATTCTCTATGTCCAGGCTTGCAGCTTCAAGCCATTCTCTGGCGACTCTTCTCATACTTTAAATCAGAACAATCCCTTTTTGAGTAATTTCTTTTGAAAAAGAACTCCCTAATTCAATAAATTTTTCATGAACGGGTAATGTATGAACGATAATATCGGAAGCATATTTCTTTCTAAAATTACTTAATGCCATATAAACCTTCTTTTTTATCTGAAGATTTTGTTCAAAGTTCTCCGGGATAAAATCCTCCTTTGTAACAACGTAAAGGTCAATATCGCTGTCTTTATTGGGTGTTCCATAAGCATAACTACCGAACAGAATTACCGTCTCAGGATCGATAACCTGCAAACTTTCAATTATTTCATTTTTAATTACTTCGGGTAGCATATCTTCATTTTTCTGCAAGGTAATCATTTTTTCTAATACTCCATTGTACATACAGCAGCGCTTCAACCGGGTTCAGAGAACTGATTCTTTTACACGTGGTGTCAAATTTTCAGACAACCGCTATAATGCAGCAACGGTTCGTTTCCAGAATACGTGCACCTTACTTGTATTGACTTTCTTACGTGCGTGAAAAAGATTATAATTTTCCTGGATTCTCAGCCAAAATTCGGGAGTAGTGTTAAACGCGGTGGCCAGTTTCAAAGCCATTTCCGAAGTAACGCGCTGCCTGCCATTCATAATGGCCGATAGCGTTTTACGCGTAGTATCAAGTCCTTTAGCCACTTCTTCAATGGTCAATTTTTCTCCCGTTTCCTCCCTGATCCCTTCTATGGTTTCCCGGATAAGTTCGCCGGGATGTGCTGGATTATACATGGTCATATCTTCTCTCTCCTTGTTTAGTGGTAGTCTATATAATCAACATCTCTTACATGATCGTCCCTGAACCGGAAAATGATCCGGTAATTCTTATCCACTTTTATCGCCCAAAACCCCTTTTGACCGCCTTTAAGCAAATGTAACCCATAACCGGGCACATTCATTTCCTCCGGCATGATGGCCGCATCCAGGCGGGTTAGGATCAACCTGATCTTACCTACATGTTGTAGCTGAAGTCTGGAAGGATCCCCCTTTTCAAAAAAAAGCTTTAGCCCCTTATGCCGGAACGTCTCAATCATTTTACAAATATACGATGTAACGTTACTGGTTCCAAATAATCTTTGCTTCGGCTTTAGCCAGAAAAATTATTCATACCGCAGCGCCTCCACCGGATTTCGCGTAGCCGCCCTGAAAATCTGCCAACCTGCAAAAATGGTCA
>CAZANK010000725.1:0-1926 GCA_964486235.1 uncultured Prolixibacteraceae bacterium
CCACGACGATATTGCCAATGATTCCCAAACCGCTGCCTTTGTAAATCGTGCTGCCCAGCCATCCGGCCGCGGCACCAATGAGGAGAGTACCAATAATTTCCATTTTCTTTGAGTTTTAGGTAATTTTAATTGAGGGTACGTTTAAAGTTTGTAAATGTTTCCGATTCATCCGGAATTCGTTTTGCAGTCCGGCCGGGGCTTACCGGTCGTGGTCGCGAGAAAGGATGATCGCCTTGCTTTTGCAGCAGGTTTCTTCGATGAAATTAATCATCCGACATTCGCGGTTGGCAGGAGATTCATGATCAGTGCGTTCACGGCATGAAAAATCAGCATGGCCTATCCCTCTTTTGTCAGTTTAATGAGTTGATAGATGTCCGTTCTTCTGTCTTTCAGATTCCGGACGCTGCCAAACTGATTTAATTCCCGCAACATATCAATATCGACGTCGGCGATCAGGATCATCTCGGTATTTGGTGTCGCCTCCGCTTTGATCCCGTTCGTCGGAAAAGAGAAATCGCAGGGTGTGAATACCATTGATTGCGCATATTGAATATCCATGTTGTGAACTTTGGGAAGGTTTCCGACACTGCCGGCAATGGCGACGTAACATTCGTTTTCGATGGCTCTTGCCTGGGCACAGTATCTGACCCTTGAATATCCATTTTGGGTGTCGGTCAAAAATGGTACAAAGAGAATATCGATACCCTCTTTTGCCAGGATCCGGCTCAATTCGGGAAATTCAATGTCATAGCAAATCAGGATTCCTATTTTACCACAGTCGGTATCGAAGGTACGAAAGGCGTTTCCTCCCTGCAAACCCCATACTTTAGCTTCGTCGGGGGTGATATGAATTTTTTCATAGCGCTCAATTCCGCCGTCCCGCTTGCACAAATAGCCGACGTTGTAAAGCGAGTGTTCTACAATTTCAGGCATGCTGCCTGTGATAATGTTGATGTTGTATGAAATTGCCAGTTCAGAAAAGCGCTGACAAATTTCCTTCGTGTATTCAGCCAGCTTCCGGATTGCCTCCGGTTCCGACAGGTGATTGTATGCCGACATCAGCGGAGCGTTAAAGAACTCGGGAAACAAGGCAAAGTCGGAGCGGTAACCCGATACGGCGTCGATAAAAAATTCGGCCTGCTGCATCAGTTCATCAAGGTCTTTATACAGCCTCATTTGCCATTGAATCAAGCCAAGCCTGACAATGGTCTTTTTAATGGCAGCGGTGTTGGATTTCTTCTCATAATACACGTTATCCCATTCGAGCAGCACGGCATATTCCTTCGATTCTTTGTCGCCCTCCAGATAACCACGCAACACCCGGACCGGATGAAAATCGTTTGACATCTGAAAGTCCAGCACGGGGTCGTGGATTTCTTTTTTCCGGACCTTGTCAATATACTCACGGGGTGTTATTTCAGATGAATACTGGTGATAGCGGGGAATCCGGCCGCCGAAAACAATTCCTTTTAGATTGAGCTTTTCACACAATTCTTTCCGGTAGTCATATAACCTTCTGCCGAGTCTCAGTCCCCGGAATTTTGGGCGGATAAACACATCGATCCCGTACAATTTGTCGCCTTTTGAGGTATGCGTGTTAAACGTATATTCGCCTGTGATTTCACTGTAGGTGTGTTTCTCATCGAACTTGCCGTAGTCGACGATGATTGAAAAAGCGCAACCTGCCAGTTCCTGATCCACTTTAATGCCAACCTGTCCTTCGGGGAATTTTTCGATTAACGTTCGGATATGATGCTCCTTCCAATATGCTCCCGGCATATTCGAATAGGACTCGATCATGGCGATTTTTATGTCCTCGTAATCGTCGGGTTTCAGGAAAACAAGTTCCAGATTGTCGATTGAGTGAATTTCTTTTTGTTTTTCCATAGATCATTTCTCATTTACTGCCCTGATAAATTTGTCAAT
>CAZANK010000726.1:0-1924 GCA_964486235.1 uncultured Prolixibacteraceae bacterium
ATTCGGACTTTCAAAATCCGGAAAGTCATAAAAGATTATCCGGAAAACAAGCCATCCCGTTTCTCCGTTACAATTCCTGTATCAAATAATACATTGACTGAAACTCTTTACCGATTTCAAACCTGAATACGCCATCTTCATACGCGGATGGCATATAACCGGTAATCATCCCCTGGGGATTGACGGACATCACCCGCAGGTTTTTTTTATCAGTCGCCAGCTCAATGGTTGCTTCAATAACCTCAACCTGTATGGGCCCGTGTCCGGGATCCAATTGTCTTGTCCTGTTCTCATTATATTTGCTGTCCGTATTATCGGCCCTTCCCACTGCGGTCAAAAGCATGTTCGTTGAACGCTTTATCGGTTCGTCGGTTAACGAACTTATTGCGACTGTGGCAAAATCGGTTTTTACGTTGATTTTTAAATCATTCAGTGACAATTCCCCTTCCTTTCCCACAAAGCCATAAACCGTTTTGCTTCCCGGCGAATCGATCCATCCTATTTTTTTGTTGAGGTTTCTGTAAAGCTCCCTGGTATCTGAGAGCACCTCTCCCCTTTCCAAATCAACAACCGCTTCATCAGGCCCGACGACGATATCTCCTTTGCAGGTCATTTCGGGAAGGACACTCTCTATCCGGTGTTTTTCTGCGGTCAGCAGCAGGGCTTTTCCCCGGCCAGCAAGAGGATCATCCAATTTTACATTCACGGTCTTTTCGGCAGGTTTTACATCTCCTCTTCTCATGATCAGCGCTGCATGGTAAAACAACCCAAATTTTGCAGGATCATTAAACGTATCGAATACCCCACCTCGGTAATGAACCCCGTTCAGCGCGTTTCCCGTGACAGGTTTACCGATCATGTCCACATTTTCATCGAGCGTATACCGGTACGTATGGATGGTAAAACCGCCCCAACCCTGGAAAGACCCCACTGCTGCCATTAAAACCGAACTTTCTGCCCTCCACTCGTTAGGCCAGGGATTATCCCACTCCGAAATAAAAAGTGGCCTTTCCTGTACCCTGTAATAGGCCAGATCCGGTATCATATTATGGACAGAACCTACGTTCGGTTTATTTCCAAATTTCCCAGTTCCATCGCGCCATCCTCCACCTCCTGCAGTGTAAGCGTGCGTATCGGTAAAATCACCGGCCAATTGAGCGGCCAAATGGGCGGCATTCCGGGTCCAGTTGGTTCCGGCGATCGGAATTTTCACCCCCGCTTCCCGCATGTGGGAGATCATCTCATAGTAGTATTCTTTCGTGATGTCAATAAAGAAATTTGTTAAGTGAATGTCTCCCCGGGGATCAAACTTAATCTCGTCTTTGCTCAATTTTAATTTTCTCTCTGCTGCCCACTTTCTGTACAGTCCTTCCAGTTCTGACCGGTAGGGTTCGACGGTGACATTTTGTGACCACAAATCACATTCATTGGTGATCTCCGCCATCACGATGGCCGGTTCGTCCTTGTAAGCCAGCTTCGTGTAGGGATTGAGATGTGTCCAAAGATCGTAATTGTATTTTTTTTGTAATTCGATCAACCGCCTGTTATACGTACTGTACGGCTTTGCCGCATCCCCCAGTTGAGAGGCTGACTCAACACCGTCGCCGGTTTCAAATCTTCGGTATGTCAACAAATCCATATAAACGTATATCCCTTCTTTCTTCAGACACCAGATCAAATAGTCAAGCCGGTCCATGCTTTCGGGGTCAAAGCTTTGGGTATCCGGCTTATTCGCCCCCCGGGTAAACTGAAAGATATTGGGCGTTGACCATTCCCCATCCATCTGATGAAACCGCACGATATTCACCCCGATTTTTGCCAGTCGCCGGGCAACCTTCTCACTGTGCTCATGCGAAGGAAAAATCTGCGCACTGTTAAAATTGGTTCCCCAGAACCGGGCTTCAGTCCCATCTTCAAACACAAA
>CAZANK010000727.1:0-1924 GCA_964486235.1 uncultured Prolixibacteraceae bacterium
CGGAGGAATATGGTGTGGATATTCACGGGGCCGTGCTGGTAGACCCCAGGACCGACAGTCGCCGTGGGGCGTATGCTGACCTGATGGTGGAACTCAGGAAATCGAAGGGACTGACCCGTGCGGAGGCCCTGGACAGGCTGAATGATCCGTTGGTCTTTGCACCGGTGATGATTAAAAACGGGGACGCCGACGGCGAGATCGCGGGGGCGGTGAATGCCACCGGGGATGTTTTGAGGCCTGCTTTTCAGTTTATCAGAACGTTGCCCGGGGTTAGCGTGGTTTCAGGTGCGTTTTTGATGTTTGTCAACGATCCGCGCTTCGGCCACGACGGGATTCTGGTTTTTGCCGATTGTGCCGTGATGCCCGATCCAACGGAACAGGAACTGGCCGAGATCGCTGTCACCACGGCCAGAACGGCAAAAGCGCTGGCGGGCATGGAGCCCAGGGTCGCGATGCTTAGCTTCTCCACGAAAGGCAGCGCCCACCATCCGCGGGCCGATAAAGTCGTCAAGGCGCTGGAGATCGCCAGGGAACAGGACCCTGACCTGAAGATTGACGGCGAAATGCAGGTCGATGCCGCACTCATCCCTGATGTGGCCAGTCTGAAGGCTCCCGGGAGTGAGGTTGCGGGCCATGCGAATGTGTTGATCTTTCCCGGATTGGAGGCGGCGAATATCGGGTACAAACTGGTTCAGCGTCTGGCCGGGGCGGAAGCCGTCGGTCCGGTTTTACAAGGAATGGCAGCCCCGATCAACGACCTTTCAAGGGGATGTTCAGTCAGCGATATTGTAAACATGGTTGCGGTCACCTCAAACCAGGCGGCTGCACTTTTTGATTAAATACACAACAAGATGGCGAGTGAAATCATCTACGAATCGATTGAAGACTTTGGTCTGATCAGGAAAGACAAGTCGAGGACGCTGTTTTCAAAGATTGGCATCATAGGCTGCGGCCTGGTCGGACAGAACATTGCCCGGGTTGCCAGCAACTACGGGATTGAAGTCGTTTTTATCGAGATCAGCGAAGAAAAGATCAAAGAAGCTTATGTCAATCTGGGGAAGGTGTTGGATCACCGGATTGAGCACTGGGGCTTAACGTCCAGCGAAAAACGCTCCATTCTTTCCCGGATCAAGGGTTCCATGAATTACGCCGACCTCGCCGGCTGTGATTTTGTGATTGAAGCCATACGGGCGGTTGACCGTGGCGCCAGGCTGAAGGAAAGAAAGGGGATTTTTAGAAAAATTGAAGAAGTGGTCGATCAGGACTGTATTATTGCCACGAATTCTACGACGATCGTGATCACCGAACTCTCGTCCGAGCTGAGGCACAGGGAACGTTGTGTGAGTTTGCATTTCTTTGTGTCATCGCCGGAGGCCAGGGTGATCGAGGTCGTCAAAGGGTTGTACACCTCCGACGCGGCGTATGAAAAGGTGTGCAAATTCGTCAATATGATCAACCGCAAAATCATCCCGGTGGCAGAGTCTGCCGGTCTGGTCAGCATCCGTTTGTTCGTGGTCCTTTTAAACGAAGCCTGTGAAGAAATGATGGAAGGAGTCTCCACGGTCGAGGATATTGACGAGACCATGCGGATCGGACTGGGAATGCGGATGGGGCCGTTTGAGGTTGCCGATATCATGGGGCTGGATAAGGTGGTGATGTGGATGGAGAATATCTACAGCGAGTTTGGGGATGTACGCTATAAACCCTCTCCCTATATTAAGCGTCTTGTTCGGGCCAAGCAATTTGGAGTGTCATCGGGGAAGGGGTTTTACCGGTACGATCACGAAGGTAACAGATTATTGGCAGGTAGTACGAATTGTTAGTAAAATCAAAAGAAAATGAAGATTCTGGTACTCAACTGTGGCAGTAGTTCCATCAAATATCAGCTTTTCACCATGGGAAACCGGAAGGTGATTGCCAAAGG
>CAZANK010000728.1:0-1920 GCA_964486235.1 uncultured Prolixibacteraceae bacterium
CCACTCGATTTCCGACTGGCGCGCTTCGGCCATCCTGATCTTTCCCCGCTGTTCAAAGGGCAGCCACAGCGGAATGCTCAAACCCACCTCAAATCCGTTATAGTCAAATCCTTCTCCGTAATTTTGTTTGTACACATTGAACCGGATATCAGGAAGCAAATTACTCTTTGCCTCGCTCAACTTGTGTTGTGAAGCCTGATACTCATGCAGGGCTGCCAGGTAAAGCGGTTGTTCCCGCAACACGGCAAGCGCCTGTATCTGAGCAATCTCCACATCAGTCGTGCTCAGGGTATCCGAAAACTGTATTCCGTAACTGATCTCCGGGATTTCAAGTCCCATGAGGTAGAACAGACTGTAGCGGGCCATGTGCAGCAGACGTTCTGCCTCATCCTGCGCGTTTTCGGCTTCTGAAACCTGAAGCTCGGCCTTTGTCAGATCCATCCCGTTCGCCATTCCGGTTTCAAACTTGGTGTAAACCGATTTGTACAACTCATCGGCAAGGTCCTTGTGCTGTTTACCCAACTGCTGCACATGCAGGGCATACAAGACTTCAATATAACGGGACTTCACCTGGGAGGTGATTTCATTTTCAACAGCCCTGATGCGAAGCCGCAACGCTTTTTCCTCCTCCCTGACCGCCTTCAACCGGTAAACGGTCGTCAGCGGAAAATCGACCGACTGGGAGATCGTCCACCTTTTTTCTTCGAAAGGCCTGGCCGCTTTGGAATTGAGACCTTCCTCAAGGTAACTGAATTCCGGCGCGTTAATGCCGGTCAACGTGCGCCATTCCTGCTCCTTTTGCAAAAGGACCGCCCGCATCCCGTTCAAATCAGGATTGTTGAGCAACGCCGAATCGACCGCTTGCCGCAACAACAGCAGGTTTTGCTGAGCCGCAAGCCAAAAAGGAGTAAGCAAGAAGGCAATCGTCAGGATCCTGATCATGGTTTTTTTGATTTTGAACAAAGCAAATGTTTGATAAAGTCAAGACAAACAGAATGCCGGATTGTTCATCCCAAACCATCCTAATTTTCATTCATTTTTTGGAAAAAATTTTGTCTGTTGCCGGTATTCCATTAACTTACCGGGAATAACGCATGGACAATGGCCATTCACACCGAAACCGGCATCAAAGGAGAGAAACTGGCGCAGCAGTATCTTCAGAAAAAAGGGTACACGATCCTCGACACGAACTGGCATACGCGTCATTATGAAATCGACATCGTTGCCCGCGATGGCCATGAACTGGTCATCGTGGAAGTTAAAACGCGAACCGGCGAAGACTACGGGCACCCCTCCGAAGCCGTCAGCAATAAAAAAACCCGACGACTGATCAACGCGGCCGAACGGTATATCCGGCTGCACAATATTGACCTGGATACCCGTTTCGATATCATCTCCATTGTTTTCCTTAACCGGAAATACCGTCTGGAACATATCAAGGATGCCTTCTACCCTACTGCAAAATAAACTATCTTTGCGCCAGAATCCGGCATGATGAACATTGAAGAAATCAGAACATACTGCCTGTCAAAAAAAGGGGTGACCGAAGCGTTCCCGTTTGATGAAACAACGCTCGTCTATAAGGTGATGGGGAAAATATTCCTGTTGACCGATCTGGAGTCGGAACTCCGTATCAACGTGAAATGCGACCCTGAAAAAGCCATCGAGTTACGTGAACAACACGATGAGGTGGTACCGGGCTACCACATGAATAAAAAACACTGGAATACCATACTCCTAAACGGTTCCGTTCCGGACCGCCTGATCAGGGAATGGATCGATCATTCTTATGAGCAGGTCGTGATAAAACTTTCAGGGAAATTGAAAGAGCAGTTAAAAAAAGACAGATGAATAAGACGATTGAATACCCCATCACCACAGAATACATGGAGCTGATCAAATTGCTAAAACTCCTCCGCC
>CAZANK010000729.1:0-1913 GCA_964486235.1 uncultured Prolixibacteraceae bacterium
ACCTACATTCAGTAAATAATTGGACCCACGCGAGAGGTAACGATCCAAACTACTGATCAAATGCCAATCGCTATAGTAATCTTCATCTCTCTTATATCCCCAGCTTTCCATCCCAACTGACTGGCAAGCTTCTGTAGGGTGATAAAATTCTTTGGCCGAGGCTATCCCTCCATCATAATCACGTTCCGGGGTTCCGAAGTCCCCTTCATCAAATCCCCGATTGTTAATTACAGCATTAGGTTGGAGTTGACGGATCATCGCATTAATTGACGGATCTTTATATTCCGGTACGTTCATGTCCCACCAAAAACCATGAATTTCACCATAATTTGTACATAACTCACGAACCTGTGCTTTCAGAAATTCCATGTATTTGTTCCAGTCGGGGTTGTCGCCTTTTTCCGGAGCAGATAGCTCATGATGTCTGCCTGAGTTTGGATAATTTGGGTGGTTCCAGTCAACAATCGAATAATAAAGACATAATGGAACATTTCTTTTGTGACAAGCATCGGCTAACATACCAATAATATCCTTTTTGTAAGGGGTATTCATGGTATTGAATGATGATTGCCGGGTATCCCATAAGCAAAATCCATCATGATGCTTTGTGGTAATAGTCAGGTATTTCATCCCGGCTTCTTCCATTAAATCGAGCCATCTCTCCGGATTAAATTTGGCAGGGTTCCACTGGTTCGCCAGTTTTACATATTCTTCGCGCGGAACCCTTGCCCTCCACTGATGCTGTTCGTGCCAGGCAGGAATCGAATAAATTCCCCAATGAACAAACATTCCATACCGGTGCTTGAAAAACCAGTCACGTCCGTCTCCAAACTTTTTGATAGTTGATGGCTGAATGATCTGGGTATTACCCAACCCTGTTTCAATAAATGAGTTGCCCCAGAAAAAGGGGACGGTTGCCATCAAACTGGTTTTCGTTATCATATCTCTTCGTATCATATAACCAATATTATTGCTTTCATTTTGCACATCATTTACTGTGATATTTTGAATTGACGGTAGATAGCTATTAATTTACGATTCTATTTATATTAAATCTTTGGTTCCCATCCCGGTTGATAGTCCCGACTCCACAGCTTCATAGCTTCCCTGCTGTACACGTGTCCGTTTTTCAGATCAATATTCAGCTGTTCGCCTGTCCGATAGGCGATATTAGCCAAATGGCAGAGCAAAGTACTCTTTACCCCTTCTTCAATTGGCGAATTTGGGGCAACCTTGCCTCGTACAGCATCAAAAAAATTGACCATGTGCTTTGTTGATAGAGCACCGCCTCCTCCGAGTGCAGTACCAGCCTCTTTCTGCTGTGATTGACTATCCCTGATAAATTTCCCAAAACGATCAAAAAGCCGGTATCCATCTCTGTCAACATAAACACTTCCCTGGGTTCCGTAAATAATTGTCCCCCTATCGCTTCCGTATGTCAAATAAGAATTACGACTTTTGCAATCCCATTTGATTACTTTATCATTTGGAAATCGAAATGTGGCAAGCATTGTGTCATACATTGTCCAACCATCGTTTTTGAAATGCCGTTTATATGCGTCAACACTAACATATTCAGGAAAATCTACTTGCATAGCCCAACGTGCAATATCAAGTTCGTGAGTTCCATTGTTTCCGCTTTCAGCAGTTCCATAATTCCATCCGTACCAATGCCAATTATAGTCCCATGTGTTGAACATGTATGGAGAACGGGGAGAGGGTCCTTGGAACAAGTCCCAATTCAATCCTTTTGGCGGAGCTTCCCGGCGGGGCAGGGGGACTTCTTCCCTGTCTGCCGAATAAAAGGCAATTGCTTCATAAGGAACTCCGATTATTCCATTATGTATCTCATTTATAATCTCGATAGATTCGATGGATGATCGTTGCTGATTTCCCATTTGAATCACTTTCCC
>CAZANK010000730.1:0-1908 GCA_964486235.1 uncultured Prolixibacteraceae bacterium
TGGATTATTTAACACATCATTGCCCGGATACAAAAAAACTGTTTATCCTCGGTACGCCGAGCATGATCAGGGAATTTGAACAGGCAGGATTTGTGTCGGTTGCAGATCATCCCCATGAGGAACCCGATGCCGTGGTAGTCGGTTTTGACCCGACGTTGTCGTTTTCCAGGCTGGCCCGTGCGGCATGGTGGATCAGCAAAAATAAGCGATACCTGGCTACGAACCCCGATTATGTGTGTCCCACCGATCAGCCGGTGGTGCTGGTCGATTGCGGTTCCATCTGCGCGGCGCTTGAAAAGGCGACAGGAAGATGGCCTGACGTCGTATTAGGGAAGCCGGATCCCGAGATGCTGAACGGAGTCAGGAACGGAAAAGGACTGGAACAGGATGAGATCGCCATGGTCGGAGACCGTATTTACACCGATCTGGTGATGGCTCAGCGGGCCAATGCGTTCAGTGTCCTGGTGCTTTCGGGAGAAGCTACCCCGGAGGACCTGAACAAGACAGTCCTGGTTCCGGACATTGTTGTAGCTAGTATTGAAGTTTTTGGAAAGCTTTTGGCGGAGTCACGTGCTTGATTGAAGGAGTAAACCTGGTCAACCCATTAAAATGACGAAACTATCCAATTTTTTAACCCTGACGGGGATAAAATCATTTCCGGGCAGGAACAAAAAAACAAACACATGAGAAAAAAAATTATTTTCCAAACAGTGACATTGTCCATTTTAGCGATTGCATTTGGATGTAACCGGGCCATACCGGGTTCGGAAGGAAACTCCGCAGGAAAGAAGGATCACCATGCGTTATTCCGTTATTCAGGCGACAGTTCCATTCTGATCAGCGGTCACCGCGGAAGCATTGAAGATGGTTATCCGGAGAACAGCCTGGAGAGTTTTCAGTATGTTCTGAGCAGGGTGCCTGCCTTTTTCGAGGTTGACCCCCGTCTTACCAAAGACAGTGTCATCGTGCTGATGCATGATGCAACCCTGGACCGGACCACCACCGGGACAGGCAGGTTAGCCGATTACACCTGGGAAGAGCTTCAGGAGATCAGGCTCAGGGATCATGAGGGAAACGAAACGTCCTGCCTGATTCCCCGTCTCGACAGTGTGATCCGGTGGAGCAGGGGGAAAACGTTCATTGACATGGATAGGAAGGACGTCCCCTTGTCAATGATCGTCGATTTTATCAAAAAAGAGGATGCAGCCGATCATGTCATCCTGACGGTCCACACCGGCGCGCAGGCACGGTATTACTATGATCGTCTGCCGGGCATCATGCTGTCGGCATTTTGCCGGAACATGAGGGAATATGAGGATATCAGCATTTCAGGAGTTCCCTGGGGCAGCATGGTTGCGTACGTCGGTCCCTCCATTAACCCGGAAAACGGGAAGATCGTGAAAATGCTCCATGCCGCCGGCGTAAGGTGTATGATCTCGGTGGCGCCCACCCATGATCAACTGGCAACGCCCGAAGAGCGCGAAGCCGCCTACCTGCAGGAGATATCAACACAACCGGATATCATCGAGTCCGACCGTCCGCTCGAAGTTGGAATACTGATAAACAGCCGGTAGTCAGTACCGGTTTTACCCAACGGCTTTTTGAATCAGGTCAGCAAAATTCAGTAGAATTTCGGCGTTGAGGTATTCCGGATGAAATTGCAGGGTATATAAAGGTTTATCCGCATGCCGCATGGCCTGGTTGAAACATCCTGCTGATTTGGCCAGATGGATGAAACGGGGGGGCAGGGTAATGGAATCGTTATGCATCTGCTGCACCTGAAACCGTTTTGGAATTCCTTTGAAAATCGGATCATCCTTTAAAATTTCGACAGTCACTGTGCCTGATTCCGGTTCTTCACTTCTTAAATGCCTGGCGCCGTAAAGATATCCGGTGACATGATGACCT
>CAZANK010000731.1:0-1903 GCA_964486235.1 uncultured Prolixibacteraceae bacterium
CTCAACTGGTTTTTATGTTATCTCCTCAACTAAGATTAACTCAGAGACATTACTAGTCCTTTTTAAGTCAGAACCGATGCAGAATATTTTGAAACAGAATTGTTCAGGCACAATTTTGACTGCAATTAATAAAAATGAATTTCAAAAAATACCTGTCCCATTGATCGATAAAGCAGTTCAAGAATTAATAAAAGGAAAACTTACGGAAAGCTTTCAACTTAAAAGACAATCCGAGCAACTGCTGGAATCTGCCAAACGTGCCGTGGAGATAGCTATCGAACAGACTGAGCAGGTGGCCGTAGATTATATTAGGGAATACTGCTTCTCAAATGCAGATTAAGTCAACTCGTCTCCTTGATCCCGATCTGATAGCTGGTTTGGGGTATGCAGGGGTGGTGATCATTGCTTTGTATCTTTTGGCAGTATCGATGATCGCCTGATTATCGAACGGTTTTATGGTGTGCATGCTGATCACTCCGGCGCTGAGGCCTTGTTCTTCGCGCAATGCCCTGCACAGGGACGCGCCCCGTTGGCATTGCCAGACTATGGCCGGGTAGACCGGACGACACAAGAAAATATGAAAAGCTAAGTAATAAATCCATCATCTTTGCATTGATTTTTTGGTTAGGAAAAATCAAAAATACAACGATTTTTCCTGACTTTCTGATCAACGTGAGAATATGGAACGAAAAATAAAAATCGCTCTTAAAAAACAGTTCGCCTTACGGCATTCGCATTTCGCAGAAGAACTTCGGCTTTGAAAACAACATAAAATCAGTACCCCTGTACGCCGTGTTTTGTATTTGAAAATCTTATTTTACCCATTGACTTATGCTGACCGGAAAATATCTTGAACTTTACCACAGGCTTTTTGAAAAGATCGAATCAAAGCGGATGTTTCACGATCCGCTCCACACGCTGGCTTTTGGCACTGATGCCAGTTTTTACCGGATGATCCCCAAACTGGTGGTGCAGGCAAAAGATGAACAGGAAGTTTCATTCCTGTTAAGGCGGGCTGCACAGCTCGGGTTGCCGGTCACATTCCGTGCGGCCGGTACCAGCCTGTCGGGACAGGCCATTTCCGATTCGGTGCTGCTTATTGCCGGAGCGCATTGGAAATCGCACGAGATACTGGAGAACGGACAAAAGATCCGGCATCAAGAATACCACAGGGTATAGTCTGAATGCGCTTGTTGGTTTTTCAGGCCCGTTCGATATCCTTGAACACCTGATGATCGGGTCGGAAGGCACGCTTGGCCTTATTTCTGAAATTACCTGCCGGACGGTTGGGGAACTTCCGTACCTGTGAGGTTGGATTAACCACCCACAGCGGGATTTCGTACAAATCGATCGTATACCTGGTGGATCAGGTCAGTACGAAAAAGTCGCCCGGAAATGCGGATCAATAAATGGTGACCTGGGGTGAGCGGGTGATCTTTTGATCAAAAATTTATCGGATTTTAACCTGTTTTCAGGTTTTATCCTGTATTTTTGAACAAAAGAACTTGTGCGATATATTTATGGATATTCACTCTTCAGAAGATAAAGAACTGGTCGGGGCGCTGAAAAAAGGAATTATCCAGGCGTTTGATCGTATTTATCACAAATACAGCAGAAAGCTTTTTGCGTTCGCGCTCAGGTTTTTGAAAGACAGGCAGGAGGTCGAAGACATCGTTCAGAAAGTTTTCCTTGTGGTCTGGGAGCGCCGGGAACGGTTGAATGAAGACAAGTCCATCGAAGGATACTTGTTCAAGATCATCCGGAACGAGATTTATGATCAGTTAAAACTACGGATCATCCGGGAACATTACTGCGACTTCATTCTGAATAACCCGGAGCAGGATTTGGACGATCTGGAAAAGAAGAAAATGATCGAGCGGGTTTTTGAATTGGTCGACAATCT
>CAZANK010000732.1:0-1893 GCA_964486235.1 uncultured Prolixibacteraceae bacterium
AACAAAGCCCCAGTGTCTCGAGTCATTGGAAGCATTCCGGTTATCTCCCATCATGAAGTAATAGTTATGCTGAAAGGTGTATTCATCGATCCTGTTTCCGTTCACGGAATAGACACCGTTGCTTTCTGCCAGCTTTCCCTTCTCTAAACTGTTGATTGTTTTTTCATAAAGCAAAAAATTCCGGTGATTCAATTTGATGGTCATGCCTTTGAACGGAATGATCAAAGGGCCAAACTGATCAATGGGCCAACCAATTGAGTTATCTTTTGGCACAAACCATGGGAACAGACGATCCCGACACACTTTTATTCGAATGGAATCGACAAAGTCCAAATCCTGTAATTCTTCTTTTAGCTTAAGAGTCAAGGGAAGTTCGACGGATTGGTTCCTTCTTCCACCGAAATGATTTTCTATAGTATAGATTTCCAAGCTGTCTATTAACCGATAAAAGGGCTGGGGATTACTATAGAAAACATGATAAAGCTGTTTAACCAGATCAGGTTCGGGCAAAAATTGTCCGTTTATGTTCACCCTGTTGGCTTTTATAAGAATCGTATCACAAGGAAGGGCAATACAGCGTTTGATGAAAAAATCATTCCGCCCTCTACTCAGCGGATGGATAAAAACCATCACGTCATTTCTTTTGATATCAACAAACCCGTTTAACCGCTTGTTTCTCCAGTA
This sequence comes from uncultured Prolixibacteraceae bacterium, assembly GCA_964486235.1. Lineage (GTDB taxonomy): Bacteria > Bacteroidota > Bacteroidia > Bacteroidales > Prolixibacteraceae > JBCFBK01. The sequence continues at coordinate 685 of CAZANK010000732.1, forward strand.
TACCGAATCGGGATCAGCATCTGCCTTGGCCTGCAAATACCAAACCAGGTTGATCCACGGGATATCATAGGGTGAAGCAGGAAGTTTTGGACCGTAAGCCAACTTGTTGACTAGCACCTTGTCGCCGGGGATTATGGTATCTTCCATCGAGCCGCTCGGAATTGAAAAGATTTCGACAAAGAAGACCCGGAACACGATTGCCAGTATAAATACCCCAACGAATACGCCTGCGGTTTTCAGCCACTTGTGTTTTTTCAATTCTTCAGGTGTCCTTAGATGTCGTAATAAATAAACAACCCCTGCCAGTAAAAACAAGGGAACAGCCAGCCAATGGAGACCCGACAGGAAAAGGAAAAGACCTGATGTCAGCAACAGTAGTGTTGCGACTTTTCTATTCATGCGTACAAATTTTCATAAAGAACGGACTATAGTCTCCGTAGTAGATGATAGCGTTTTTCAATACTCCACCAACGGAGTGGAACCCCATAGGAATTTACCCATCATATTTTGGTGCAAACATGCCCGTTTCAAACGAACTGAGATTTCGTTCGCATGAGCATTTTAAAAAACGTCATAAGCCTTTACCTAGGAGTCATTTTTAACTAATTCAAATAACTCAAAGGTTAGTTTTTTGTAATCCATTTCCGGGTTGTTCGGATGATTTATGGAAATATACAGACCGTTCTTGTCTATAAAAAAATTTCCAAAAAAATACTTACTATCTTCGTAAACCTGATCCGAAATGATTTCCATATGCTTATTAATGACCATGATTCCAAAGCTGGGAGGATAATAATTCAGATCATTTAAATTATCGGTATTTCTTAAGTCCTTTTTGCCGATCTTGTAAAAACGATAAAGAACCTCTCGGTATGGATCCCACACAATGAAAGAATAAAAGCATGACTGGACTCTTCGTTTTATTGTACTATAAATATCACTATTCCCGAAATAATCAGCCAGATTGCCAAAAACATTTTGGCTTTTACAAAGATATCCGGAGAATCTTTCAAAGTCAGTCGTTGTAAATAACATGTCAGATCCATCATAAGAAAACAAATATTTTTTACCTGCTTGGGTGATGGAATAATCAATCGTTTTTCTTCTTAGCTCCGAATCTGGGTATGGTAATCGGGGACCGGCCTTTTTCTTTGCTCCGGTTTTTAGATTTAAGATCAGTGTCGGTTTATAATTTTTGAATTCGGATAA
>CAZANK010000733.1:0-1889 GCA_964486235.1 uncultured Prolixibacteraceae bacterium
AACACGGTAAAGAACCGCATGTTGATGATGTCCAGTCCATAGAGCGCGTGATAGGTATAGGCGATCAGTTCACAGGCTTTTTTGGTAAAGGCATAAGGGGAGATAGGATGGCTTACATCCTGTGTTTCATGAAAGGGAACGTCTTTGGTATTCCCGTAAACGGAGGATGATGATGCAAAAGCAAGCTTTTTGATGTCTTTGTTTTTCATCAGCCCCAGGATATTCTGCGTAGCAACAATATTGGCCCGGGTATAATCCTGCGGGGCTTCAATAGAAGGGCGAACCCCCGCTTTTCCCGCCAAATGGACTATGGCATCGATCTCTTTGGAAGCCATTCTTTTAGTTAACAAGCGAAAGTCGGCCAGGTCAATTTCCAAAAAATCAAATTCGGGATGACTGATGAACCGGCTCATGTTCTTTTCCTTGACCGGACGGGGGTAGAACGGATCAAAATTATCGATCCCTGTCAGGGAATGGCCCATGTCCAGAAGTTTCTCGCAAAGATGAGAGCCAATAAATCCGGCGCAGCCGGTGACAACAATGTTTGACATCACTTTTCTTTTTAATGGATACTGCCTGAAAAAAAGGCAACCAGTTTGTCCAGCACGGGATGATTCAAATGACCAAGTAATCCGCCTCTTTGATCGGGGGTCAGGATGTTCCGGAGGTAAATAAACAGGCTTAGGCTGTGCGCAGTCAAAAGAACCGGATCAAGCCGGGAAACGGCATAGATCAGCGTCATGGCCGACCCGCACATGCTGATGGGCCAAAATCCCGCGGGAAGAATGGTCCGTGCAAAAAACAGAACCCGGGAAATAAAACCAACGGCGTACATGATAAACTCTCTCATTCGTTTTGTTTTTGCCCTGCAAAGATAATTATATTATTAATCAACCAAATTTGAATATATTTGCGGAATCCGGTTCTACAGGAATTGTTGAACAGAAATTGAATGAATGAAGAAGATCAGGAATTTTTGCATTATCGCGCATATTGACCATGGGAAGAGTACGCTGGCTGATCGCCTGCTTGAAATCACAAAGACCGTCAATGAACGGGATATGGCTGATCAGGTACTGGATAGTATGGAACTGGAGCGGGAACGGGGAATCACAATTAAGAGCCATGCCATTCAAATGGACTATGAGCAGGATGGTGAAAACTACGTATTGAATCTGATTGATACGCCGGGGCATGTCGATTTTTCGTACGAGGTTTCGCGGTCTATTGCAGCCTGTGAAGGGGCACTGCTGATCATTGACGCTACGCAGGGAATCCAGGCCCAGACGATTTCCAACCTGTATCTGGCGCTGGAGCACGATCTGGAGATTATCCCGGTGCTTAACAAGATGGATTTGCCAAACGCCATGCCCGAGGTGGTCGAAGATCAGATCATTGACCTGATTGGCGTCAGGCGCGAAGATATCATTCATACCAGCGGAAAGACGGGGCAGGGCATCGATCAGATTCTGAGGCGTATTGTCAAGGATGTCCCTCCTCCAAAAGGAGATCCGGACGCGCCGCTTCAGGCACTGATCTTTGACTCGGTGTTCAATCCGTTTCGGGGTGTGATTGCCTATTTCAAAATCAAGAACGGCACGATCCGGAAGGGCGACCTTGTTAAATTCGTTAACACGAAAAGGGAATACGACGCGGATGAAGTCGGCGTCCTGCGCCTTGGCCTGGAGGCCCGGGATATATTAAGTACGGGTGATGTGGGATACATCATTTCCGGTATTAAGATGGCCAGGGAGGTGAAAGTGGGTGACACGATTACGCACCGGGATAAGCCCTGTGACAAGGCGATTGAGGGATTTGAGGAGGTGAAACCGATGGTTTTCGCAGGCGTTTATCCGATCGATGCGGAAGACTATGAAGACCTGCGCGCT
>CAZANK010000734.1:0-1887 GCA_964486235.1 uncultured Prolixibacteraceae bacterium
ATCAGACTGGCTGTTGTTGACCCGGATGATCGCTCTTCGGGCTTCTTCAATCCGTCCTGTTTTTACCAGCCAACGGGGACTGCGCCGGACAAAAAACAACAGGATGAAAAAGACCACAGACGGAATTACTCCAAAAAGGAACATCCACCGCCATTTATTCTCGTTTTCACCCAGACTGTCGATGATAAAATTGGAAAAGAATGAAATCAGTATTCCCAGGACGATAGCAAACTGGGCGGTTGCAACCAGCCTTCCTCTTAGTTTGGGAGGGGCCACCTCCGAAATATACATCGGTGTAACGACTGAGGCGCCGCCAACAGCAAGTCCGCCAATGAACCGCCCAAGGATGAACATCCATAAGTGCGTGGCCAACCCGGTCAGCAACATGGAAACCAGGAAAAACAGGGCCATGTATCTCAGGATATATCTGCGCCCGTACAGGTCCGCAGGTTTTCCGACAAACAGCGCGCCGATCACACACCCGATCAGTGCGACGCTCACCACAAAACCTTTCATGGCCGGGGTGAGGCCAAAATGCGCCGCGACATAAAAAATGGTTCCGTTGATGACCCCGGTCTCAAAACCAAACAGCAGACTGCCGAGGGCCGCCACAAAGGTGATAAAGTACAAGTAGCGTCTCATAAGGTTATATTTGATTTCTTAATGTTTATCCTTTTTGATCGTTCTGCGTGGTATCAAACCGATAAATGCAAACCGAATAATATTCTTCTCCCGGATTTAGAAGCGTGGTTGGGAAGTTTTCCTTGTTCGGGCTGTCGGGAAAATGCTGGGTCTCCAGGCAGAAAGCGGTCCGGCGCCGGTAGGGAATCGCTTTTTTATATTTTTTTTCTTGCGCAGTTAAAAACGAAATCTAAACGTGTAACTGCCGGTATGTTCCGATCTAAAACGAAACGCCGTGATATTTTCTTCTTCTTCAGCAAAAGTGCAGACCGCTCCGTCGCAGCTTGCACCCGACAAGTGATATTCTTTCGGCACATGGATCCGCATGGTTAGCGGAAATGAGCCGATTAATCCGATCTCCCCTTCCAATGTCCGGGTGGCAGGATCCCATTTATATGCTTTCAATTCCAGGGCGTTCTGCGTCACGTGCCGGTCGCTGCTGACCCACTGGGGAACAGCCTTCAGCCGGTGCATGGCAAACAGTCTGACACCGTGTGCCGGAATTTCCGCGGCCATGCTGCCAGTCATCGTGCCATAACTTTTTTGTTCCCAGAACTCGTACAACAGGAATTTCTCTTCCTTGGAAATTCCCAGTTCTTCGGCCTGGCACGAAATGGTCTTTGCCTCATCTTCCCAATTAAAAAGGGCGACAACATTGTAATTCCCCAACATTTCGTTTTGCACCTGCAGGTTCCAGACCGGTAACATGGAAAAATAAGGGTACAGGCTCACCGGCCTGACATTGGCAACCGGCAACGTTTGCTGCAGCATTTTCATCCGGCAGTCCGGCAAACCGGCCAGTTTATCCCCGAAAAAGGTTAATTGCCCGGGCAAGGCCACAATCGTTGCAGACACTCTTGCTTCCTCCACCGGCAGGTCACGGACCAGCAGCGTATCCGGATCAGCGACCATCACAATGTTGTGCGTGAATATCTGGTTGATCGTGCAACGTCCCTGATTGCGCACATTTTTCCATTTAACCGGCTGATTGGGATGAACAATATCCGCGCCAAGCCTGGAGGCGTCTGCATACAGCGCTTCCGGACCGGTCGAATGCCCCTGGCAGGCGAGGAATACACGGTCTTCGCCAATCCCTTCACGGAACGTCTTTACGCACCGTTCAAACGGGTTCGGGCAGGCAGGGTCGTGAAAGCGGTCCCTTATCTCGAGCCGTTCGTACAAATGAGCGCAATAGCCATGCGAGCG
>CAZANK010000735.1:0-1886 GCA_964486235.1 uncultured Prolixibacteraceae bacterium
TGTTCATCGCTCTCTTCCAAGAAGCGAGTTTGTCGTTCGGCCCTACGGTAAATACGTCTTCTCCCAAAACGTACTCGCTGCACTGAACATCATCGACGAAGGTATATGTACCGGTCAGTAAATCAGCGCTTTTACAGAAAAGATTGAAGCAGCAGATATTCCCTTCGCCTTCCGTAACTAAAGCCTTTCCTCCGTCGTCGAAATCATACTTATATACTTCAATCCCCTGAGTCAGGTAAAGCCCGTAGGCAAAAACATCATAATTACCGCAATCCAGTTCGCTGAACCAAACATTGTATCCCTGGTCCAGTTCATACTTCTGGTTTTGGTACTCCATCTTCCCTAAACTGGAATCTTCAGTTCCGTTATCTTTTGAGCATCCGGACAAAATCAGTATCAGGATGAATGATTTAGAAATTAACTTCATAAAATGCTCGTTTTTTAATGTGGTTTTTATATCACTGTCGCGTCAACTCATGATCCCATAGTTTTATCAATGCTTTGAGGATCACAAAGAGTTGACGCGACAAGACTTATTCGTTCAAAATTTTGCTCGATTAATTTCCTTTTTCAAGCATCACCATCATGATTTCCTCGGTTACTCCAGCGTTCGTAAGTGTCACCAGGGCATCGGGCGAGGTATCGAACTTGCATTTAGAGGTTTTGATCTTTTGGATGATCAGTGCATTGGGAAGCTTTTTCTGGCATAACTCGATCACGTCGGCATTGGTTAATGTGCCGGCCATCTCAGCCTGTACGGCTTTTTCGGTTTCCTGCTGACTCTTTTCAGCTTCAAGCGAAGCTTTCTCATCGATTTGCTGCATCGCTGTTGCCAGATTTTTTGCTTTTTGGCAATCGGCAATAGCATTTGCGACGATATTGCCCGGCCTTAGTTTCGCCGCCTCGCGAAAATGCTCCAGTGCCTGATCGTATTCATACCGGATCATGTGCGACATTCCCATATTGTACCAGGCATGTGCCAGGACTTTGTCTTTCACTCCCGATGTATTCTTGCAGGTTTCGAGATTTTGTTGCGAGAGGTTGTATGCCTGATCCACATCCCCTGCTTTCAGAGCCTGGTATGCCAGTTTCAATCCGCAATCCTTATCGTCGTAATAGTATAATTCTGTCTGCTCGGTCCACGGAAGGAACATCCGGTGTACACTGGTTACCAGCATCTGAAACGCTTTTTCCTGAACATCATATTCGGCAGGAAATTCAGGATACCCCTCATAAGATTTGTTATATAATTCGGGCGAGTAATCCAGCGTCTGGGCGGCAAAAATGCGCCCTGTTGCCAGATCGACCGTCTGTACAGAGGCTTTCAGAAAGGCGCGGGTCCTGGAATAGAACGCTGTTACCTCGTATTTCTTCTTCGTTTCATAATTGGTTTTCGTTTCTTTATCCGTGAGCTTATCTTGCTGGGTGGCGCATCTTTGAACTTTTATAAAGATAAGCGCTGATGGCCCGAGAATTTTGCCGATCGCGGCGGCGCTGGTCTTGTCAACGTATCCGCTTAAGGTTAGGTTATGTTCTGCGAGAAGTGTCGTGAGGTTGTTCCGGTCGATGACTTCGATCCCGTTGGAAACAAAATCACTGATCACGGCGTCAATGATCTGATCGGAACAGTCACCGGTCGCCGGGCCAAAAGCGACTTTGGTGATCTTGAGACCAAGTCCCGGGGGATGTGTCAGGTTAAGCGTAACCTTGGGGTTACTGAGCTCATCAAAAAACTGGGCGTTAGCAGTTAAGACCATGGTAGCCAGGATTAGAAGGAGTGCGGTCGTTATACACGGTACTGAGAATGAAGCAAATTGTTTTTTTTCATAATTACAAATTTTAGTTTGTGGATGTTATAGCGGCTCTAATAATTTGATTTTACTAAT
>CAZANK010000736.1:0-1880 GCA_964486235.1 uncultured Prolixibacteraceae bacterium
GATCCCGGAGGAATTTGAAACGGCGGTAAACCTGTTGGAACGGGTATTGGGCAGGCGTTTGGTACCTCAACGCGAAATTAACATGATCGTGGCGAAGATCAGGGATGAACAGTATGGCATCTTCAGGGAAGGGACGGAAGACCCCTCCCAGATACTAAAAGAACTTCCCAATCTCGACGTGGTGGCCCTCAGGATCAGATCTGAATCTTTTGTTGCCGGGAGGACCATTAAGGAGTTGGAATTCAGAAAGCTATTCGGGGTAACACTGGTTGCGGTCCTCCGAAAAAATAAATTAATTGAACATCCGGATGCCAATTTTCGGTTGGAAGGCCAGGATATCGTTTACATCATGGGCCGCAGGGAACAGGTGGCCCTGGCAACCGATCAGGTCGTGAATATGCCTTCTGTGGTTTAACTGCTTGAGATTATTTGCAGGGAGTAAAAACATTTTTCCGACCAAAATACGGTGGACCTTTTCTGTGTAACGACCAGTGTTGTTCCGGTTTTCGTGTTTCCGCGCGAATGAAAGCCGGTTGGGATACCAGCTTAAGCCATACGGGTTTCCGCTGTGCGGTCTCTGCTAAATAATCAGCTTATATCCTTTGCCATGAACATTGATGATCTCGACCGAAGGCTCGTCTTTCAGATGTTTGCGTAACTTTGTGATATACACATCCATGCTCCTGGCGTTGAAGTAGTTATCGTCGATCCAGATTGTTTTTAAGGCAAAATTGCGTTCCAGGACTTTATTGGCATTATTGCAAAGCAGACGGAGCAGTTCCGATTCCTTCGTAGTCAGTTTAACCGGTTCGTCGTCTCCTTCGTGAAGAAGAGTCTGTTTACGGGGATCGAACGTGTAACCCCCCAGTTTGTAGATGGTCTGCTCCGGAGCCTTCCCTTCCTGACTGGTTCTTCGCAGGATGGCTTCGATCCGGAAGATCAGCTCCTCCATGCTGAACGGTTTCGTGATATAGTCATCGGCCCCGGTCTTAAATCCTTCCAACACATCTTCCTTCAGATTCTTTGCGGTCAGAAAAATGATCGGGATTTCCTGGTTAATGAGCCGGATGTCACGGGCAAGGCTGATCCCGTCTTTTTTTGGCATCATGATATCGAGAATACACAGGTGGTAATCATGCTTTTTAAAACCGGCATATGCCACTTCGCCATCTCCATAGAGATCCGTGTGATATCCTTTTGCGATCAGGTATTCTTTCAGTAAAAGCCCCAGATTTTCATCATCCTCGGCCAATAAAAGTTTTGCTTTTGTTTCCATTTCCAGTATCATTAGTCGTTTCTTTCGCTCAGCTTAGCCCGGGTAGGTTCTGCTTTTCGCTTAATCGAAACGTTCGTTTATTTTGAGCGGGAAAGAAATAACAAATTTCGTTCCTTTATTCACGACACTCTCCGCCTTTATTTTGCCCTGGTGGGATTCAACGATCTTTTTCACGTAACTCAATCCAAGACCAAAACCCTTAACATCGTGGACATTTCCTGTCGGAACCCGAAAGAAACGTTCAAAGATCTGATCCAAATGCTCCTTGGCGATGCCGATGCCGTTATCCTTGACCGAAATGAGTAACTGGCCGTTCTTATTTTCCGTCCGGATTGTTATTTCCGGTTTCTCGCGGCTGTATTTGACGGCATTGTCAAATAAATTAAAAATGACATTCGTCAGGTGGACTTCATCGCCTTTGATCAGATCATTTTTGGCCAGAAGCTCCGACTCCAGCCGGCCATCCTTGTTCTTGACCCGCAGTTCAAAGTTATGAATTACATTGTGAATAAGGTCATGAAAATGGAATTCCCTGAACTTTAATTTCAGGCGGCCTTCATTGAACACGGCCATTTGAAGCACTTTTTCTACCTGAAAGCTCAAC
>CAZANK010000737.1:0-1880 GCA_964486235.1 uncultured Prolixibacteraceae bacterium
GATCTCGCGCAGCTTGATAAACGACGCATCGTAGAACCATTTGTTACTCGAGGCCCTGTCCCAAAAACCTCCTGATGTTTCATAGACCTGGTAAGCATGAATGTATTTTGTTCCTTCAGCGCCAAAGTTCTCCTTGTAACCACCTTTGCCGTCCGAAATCACCCCCGGATAAAAACTACCATCGTGCACGCCTCCGTAAAGAAATCCGCCGAGTTCTTCTGTTCTTCCTCCTACCCACACGTTATTCTGATAGACCTCCGGGTTGTTTTTGATCTCACGGATCAGCTCATCCGTATTTCCCTGAAACGTGTGATTGCTGAGTATCCCGGTGAACGTGCTGGAATTCGAATCGGGGCGGAACTTTTCCACCTTTCCGGCCCTGGTTAGCCGCATCATGGTTTGATCGTAGTATTTGCCGCCTTGTCTCCAGTCCAGGCTCAGCGACAGCATCAAATTTTTGTAGCGCAGGCTCGACTGAAATCCCATCATGAAATCGTGTGTAAAGTTCCCCACCTTTTGATATTCGGCGTTATTCCGTTGCAGTCTTCCATTGGAATCGAGCAACGGCCAGCCCTTATACTCACCTTCAGCAACCCGCACACAATCCCGTGCATAAATATCACCGATATCATCGCCTAACTGGGTGATACAGTAAACTTGCGTGCTTTGCCAGAACTGATACTGATCAATCCCCGTGGTCAGTTCTTTCAGTTTACTCCTCTCCCGGGTAAAATTGACATTCATGTCCCAATTCCAGTGGTGCATCTTTACAGGCGACATCGTCAGTTCGATTTCTATCCCCCTGTTTTGAACCAGGCCCGCATTTATAATCGCCGCGGTATAACCTGAAAATGCGGAAGTGGAAGCATTCAATATCTGGTTCTTGTTTTCGACGCTGTAATAAGTAAAACCAGCGCCAAGCCGGTTGTTGAAAAGGGATATATCTGTCCCGACCTCAAATGATGTGGCAATCTCCGGTTTTAAATTGACATTTGTCAGGTTCGATGGCAAGGAGTAGGTGAATTTATCACCCCATGCACCTTGTTTCAGCACGGTCGCGATTTCATAAGGGTCGGTGTCTTTACCTACCTGGGCCCATCCGGTCCGGAATTTGAACAGGGAAATCCACTCAGGTACGGTGAACATCTCATTCAGCAAAACGCTGAGGGAAGCAGAAGGATAAAAGTAGGACCTGTTCGCTTCCGGGAGCGTGCTTGACCAATCATTACGTGCAGTTACGTCCAGGTAAATCATGTTGCCATAACTGAGATTCGCCAGGGCATAGACACTGTAAATGTTTTTCTTGTAGCTCAGGCTGCTATAGCTAAGGCCTTCTCTTTCCACATTTGACAAGGTATATAATCCCGGTATGACGAGGTTTTTACCACCGGCGTTCATGTTATAATTGCGCTGGGTCATATAGTTTCCGCCGAAAGAAGGTCTGATATCAAATTTCCCGATTTGTTTTTCCCAGGAAATCAATAAATCAGCATTCATCTCGCGCAGGTTGGTAATCATTTCACTATAATATCCTTTGGCCGTATTACTTCCTCCCCCGTCGCCCGAATAACTGGACCAGGGTTGCTGATAAGAACTTTTCTCGTTCGAACCGTTGTAAGAATAACGGCCCTTGATCTTTAGATCCTGAAACACCTGATAATCCAACTGAACGCTTCCAATTTCCCTGATCCTGTTAAATTTGTTCACTAACTCGTACGCGGCGAACCAAGGATTGTCGTAATTGGTGTTTACCGTGCGTTGCCTGATGTTTTCAACTTCCCAATAATCGCGTAAATCATTGATATTGACGTGAGGTGGTATTTGGTAGATACTGGTGTACCCGTTTTGATCGCCGTCCCGTTCATGATAGTTATCGGAGT
>CAZANK010000738.1:0-1879 GCA_964486235.1 uncultured Prolixibacteraceae bacterium
GCCAATTCTTGAAGTGTTTGTCAACTGTGAAACTGGAGAATTCAAGTTTCTCCGACAGGTATACAGATGCTCGTTTAACGACATCCCATCCTCGAATCAATGAGTCTTTCATACTTTCTATAAATTGGTGAGAATCAAAATATAGAAAATTACTATGTACAGTAAATGCTGTTTGAAAAAGAAAATAGCCGTTGATTATAAAATAGTTAAAGAATACAACTATGCATAATCATTTGCTATACATAAAAGGGATAATGTGCATCTGCACATTATCCTTTAAAAACAAATTCCAAGCCGTTCAACCGCAATTGTTCCAGAAAGGTCAACGCATAAATTACTTTTTCAATTAGTTTTGGGTCAATACGTTTTCCTAACCTGCCTCTCAGTCCGGTAATCCATTCCTTTGTATGTGATTTTTTATCTATCATTGGGTGTATAATACCGGCACAATTATTGTCTTTTTGCCGAACTTATATTGATTAGTTTTTCTACTTCATTTTTCCTGTTCCTGCGAAGGGCATAACGTTTCATCTTCAAATCATTTATTGCAAACTTCTCCATTGCTGTCTTCATTATGAATTCGGTTTCGTTTTGCTGGGCAGAAAAGAGGTTGGTGTCGGTCAACATGTCAACCAGAAGTTTTTCCAAAGCCGGAATAACTATCTTTTGAACTTCTGCTAAAGGAGCTTCTGAAACCAGGTTTTTGACAATAATAACTTCATCGAGGTTTTGGATATATCGTTCAATTATCTCTTCATTTGGATTCAGAAAGACATTTTTGATTGTTTCATTGAGAAATCCGAAAACGGGTTCGGAAGCCTCTTTTTCCACTTCAACCACCAGATAATGTTTAAATGGCTGGTGCCGCATCAAATCGTTCAGCCAGGCGTTGTCCCATACACAAAAAGTGATATACGGGAACTCCCGTTTTATTTGGTTGTATATCTTTTTTAAAGAGTTTGAAACTTCGGGTTTGAACAGGGGTATGCTGCCTAATTCATAAAAACCTTTGGCAGGGGCGCTGATTTTTCCTTTTTTCTTCAGTTTTGACAAATACATGTTAATCGTATTATCAGACCAATGAGGAAAATCTTCCTTTATTGATGAGACAAGTTTTTGTTTGGAAAGCCTTTCACTTTCCCGGAAGTAACGCTTAATATACTGTTCCAGTGTTCCGGTCAAAATTATTTTTGTTGTAAATGTAGTACTAATCTTTATAAAACAGGCAAAAGATATAAATTCTTGCCAAACTTATATTTTTTCCCGTTTCGTAAAAAAGTATCACAAATACTTCTCCAAATCAAACCCTTCCACATCATCTGCTTCGGATTTTTGTCTGGCTGATTCCCTCAACTCTTCCTCACACCTGTCCAGCATCTGCTCGGGGAAGAACTTGGTTATACCTCGCTGACAGACGATTTGTTGTCGGAAATAAAAAGGTGCGGATACAGCTTCCGCAAAACCCCGTTGAAATACCGAAATGTCACAAAAGGGTGTCCGGTAAACGGGAAATGGAAGGTTATTTTTCCGCGTCAGCCTGTGATGTTACCACCTGACGGGAAAAAACGATACCACCCTTTTGTGATCCCCGTCTAATGGGCAATTGAAAGGGTTGTTTTTTGTGTATTCCGATACTGATTTTTGATTTCGTTTTGGGATTTCTTCCCGCCAAAATTGTTTACTGGTATGGTTTTTTTCTTTTTGTGCATATTTTTGCTGGAGCAATTCTCCTTCATACTTACGGTAGCTTGGTCCTCTGACCTCCACCCGGATGGAGTGGTGGAAAATCCGATCCTGGATCGCCGTGGTGGAGATCGGGTCTCCTAGGTAATCAGCCCAGTCGGGTTCCTCCACGTTGATGGTAAAAATCAGGGATTTA
>CAZANK010000739.1:0-1879 GCA_964486235.1 uncultured Prolixibacteraceae bacterium
ATCAGACCGGAAAACGAATTGATTTGTGACGGATCATTCGTGGACAGATGAGTTGTCTCCGTTAGGGAACAGCGGGGCCGTTCAAACTGGACGGCCCCGCTGATTCTGAAAAACAGATATTTTCAGCAATTAGTGAACATGAACACATCAAACTCCTATCTTCATCCGATCCATGCAAAAGACAATATTTTCAGCAGTTACGACCCTGAACGCCCGGAAACCATCCCGTTGCTTTTTCAAACCGGTTATTTGACCATCAAGTGAGTAACCCTGGAGGATTTCAAATTGAACGATACGCTCGAAGCGCCCAACAGGGAAGTCAAAAGGTCGTTCAAGGAGAGCTTGTTCATTTGATAATTAGCAAGGAATTTTATTGACACCTCGCGTCTTTCTGATATGTTCTGAATGCGTCTTCGTATGATTTTTTTCCAAAAATGCTTGTTTTTGATTATTTGTGATTATATTTGTTCTATTCGATCATCCTTGTTTGTGAAATTAACATCGAATGAACAGATCAAAACGAATAGTTTTTGAACAATTACCTAAATAAAACGAACTTATGAGGCTAAAGAAAACCATCGGGTTGCTATTTCTTGGAGGTTTTGTGATGAGTGTCCATTGTGGGGCTTCCGATAAGCCCCGGGAAATAAAAGATCAGCCTGTTGTCCGTAAAATCAGCGATCTGGTGATTTACAAGGACGCTCAGTTTTATTCGTCATTTCCTTCTGTTGTAAAAGCAAAAAACGGGGAATTTCTGGTGGCTTTCCGGCGTGCTCCCGACCGGAAAATATTTGGAGAGCCGGGGACCAATCACGTTGATCCAAACAGTTATTTGGTGCAAGTCCGGTCGAAGGACGGAGAGAACTGGACCAAAGAACCGGAATTGATCTATGCGCACCCTTTCGGCGGTTCACAGGACCCCTGCCTGTTAAAATTGCGCGACGGAACGTTGCTTTGTACGAGTTACGGATGGGCTTTTGTCCTTCCTTCCGGTGTGCAAAACCTTAAGGAGCCCTATTTCATAACAGGCGGCCGGGCTTTTTTCCTTGGAGGCTATCTGTTACGTTCAACCGATCACGGAAAGAGCTGGCAGGGACCAATTTATCCGCCGCACATTGATCCGGAGATCCATTACAGCGCATTGGGCATGCCATTGCCGGCCTATAACCGGGGTGCATTGTATGAAGGGAAAAGCGGCCGTATTTTCTGGGTCGTGGCGGCCACTGATGCGCAGACGCCCAAAAAGACATCGAATTATCTGCTGATTTCGGACGACGGCGGATCGACATGGAAGTATTCCGGCCTGGTGGCAGCAGATGAAAAAGCTTCATTTAACGAAACTTCGGTCTATGAAACCCCTAAAGGGGATATCGTGGCTTTTATGAGAACGGCAAACATGGATGACCAGGCTTGTATTGCACGTTCTACGGACGGGGGAAAGACCTTTCAATGGGTAAAGATGGGGTTTCAGGGACACCCGTTAAATGCTTTGCGGTTACCTGATGAACGGGTATTGCTGACTTATGGCTACCGCCATGAGCCGTATGGCATCCGGGCAAGGATATTGAATCCCGAATGTACAGACTTTGCAACAGCTCCGGAGATCATTTTAAGGGACGACGGCATAAACGGGGACCTGGGATATAGCTGGCCCGTTCTTTTGGACAAAAACAGGGTTTTGGTCGTTTACTATTTTAGCACAACCGACAGGTGCAGGCATATTGCCGGCACCATCCTGGAGATCAGCACGGCCATAAAGAAGCAAAAATCGAACGAACCCCTTAACCGGAATTTATGATATCATCTGCTATCGAGGGTACCGCGGTATCCGGATCAAAACTGGCCAGGGGAGCCTGGATGGTCGTGGGGTTGCTGTTTG
>CAZANK010000740.1:0-1878 GCA_964486235.1 uncultured Prolixibacteraceae bacterium
GCCTGCCGATGGTACGGTATTGCATACTGCCCAGGTCATCGCTCAGGGTGGGCAGTGCATACAGCAGATAGTCGAGGTACTGAATTTCAGCAATAGGTCTGAATCCCCTTAACGCCAGGCCAATGCCCTGACCGATGATGGTGGTTTCACGGATGCCGGTATCCGACACCCGATCAACGCCGTATTTGGCCTGCATTCCTTTCATACCCTGGTTGACGCCGCCCAGCTTGCCGGTATCTTCACCAAATGTGACCAGATTCGGATACTTCGTAAAAAGCATATCGAAATTGCGGCAGATGATTTCCGACCCGTTGACTTGAACCGGCTCCTGTTCATAGGTCGCTGGAACAGCGTGCACGTTGAGTACCGCGTCTTTCCCTTCCCGGTGCAGGTGCCTGTTATAGTAAGAAGAACTCCGTGTTTCAAATTGATCGATCCATTCGCGAAGAGGAGACCGTTCCGCGTTAAAGGTAGGATTTCCGCTCAAATCATAACGCAGTCGTTTGGCAAAACGCAGCAAGGCGCGCCGGGTCGGGAATACTTTCTCCCGGAGTTGTTGAAAGTCAGTAGTTTTGTCGATCGTCTGGTTTGATCTTACCCTGATTTGTCCGACGATTCCTGCCAACTGATCAGTCTCTGCCGAAAGGTTTCGGGTGTAATGGGACCACGCGTTTTCCATGGCTTTGCGCGCAGCCTGCCGTGCCTGTCCTTCGACAGAGTCGAGCGTCTCCGGATCGGCTTTCCTGTTTGCGAGTAACCAGTGACGGAACTGCTTCAGACAATCATATTCTGCCTCCCAGTCCAGGCGTTCCTTCGATTTGTAACGTTCATGTGAGCCTGAGGTGGAGTGTCCCAGCGGCTGCGTCAACTCCTGAATATGAAAAAGTACCGGGCTGTGCGTACGCCTGCAATGGTCGATTCCTTTGGCAAAGGTTTTCACCAGACCGGGATAATCCCATCCCTTACAGGTATAAATGAAAATGCCGTTTGTCCCCTTTTCCTTTTGAAATCCGCCCAATGCCTGCGATATACTTGCTTTGACCGTTTGAAGTTCGACGGGAACACTGATTCCGTACCCATCATCATAAACCGCCACGGCAAGAGGCACCTGCATTACGGCAGCCGCATTCATGGTCTCGAAGAACATGCCTTCAGAAGTGCCGGCATCACCGATGGACCCAAAAGCAACTTCATCGCCGGTCACGTTGTTGCGGAGATACTTCTTCAGATCAGGTCTCTGCTTCACGATCCTGGAGGCCTGGGCCAGGCCCAGTAAACGGGGCATCTGTCCGCCGGTCGACGAAATGTCGGAGGCGGAGTTGTACCGTTCGGCCAGGTTCCTGATTTCGCCGTTTTCATCAATATTCGGTGTGCTGAAATGGTTGTTGAAATTCCGTCCGCCGACCGAAGGGTTATAGTCAGCATCGGGATCACCATAGATCATGGCAAAAAATTCTTCCGGACGCAATAACCCCAGTGCCAGCATGAATGTTTGGTCACGATAGTAGCCCGACCGCCAGTCTCCCTTTCTGAAGGTCTTGGCGCTGGCGATCTAGGCCAGTTCCTTGCCGTCACCAAAAATGCCAAAATGGGCGCGGCCGTTGTGGACCTCACGTCTGCCAAGTAAACTCAACTGCCTGCTTAAATGGGCAAGATAATAATCATCCAGCATTTCCGACACCGCCGTGTCGGTGACTGTTAAAAGATCAGTATTTTCAAAGGACATTAATTCCAATTTGATGATTCGGTAAATAATCAACTGTGCTAATTTCTCTCACGTATTTTCGAATACAATCAAAATAACATTTTCGGGGATGGATTTGTTCTTATGGAAAACGCAGGATCGTCCCTGTTTTATTGCACTTTTTGTTGCATTTT
>CAZANK010000741.1:0-1857 GCA_964486235.1 uncultured Prolixibacteraceae bacterium
ATTCTTAGATTTTTGTCATGTACTTGGAAGTGGCAATTAAGAAACAAATTACCCACACATGAAATACAGGCTTATTTATAAAACGACAGCATTATTCCTTACACCCGACGTTTGCTTTTCCGCTTTGGGTGAAAAAGCAACTGGCCGATCCGTCGAATTCATGCGATATCTCGCGTTTCTTTCTGGTTTTTTTACCTGGCTCCTGGAAAAGAGAAGATTGAGTGAAAAATGACGATTTTTTTTGGTGATCTGACTTTTTAAATTATTTTTACACGCCAGTACAGAACAGGACAGTACGTTGCCTTTTTGAAAGCCTGAATGGGGCGTAAAGGATCGGGATGTTACCGGGAAAAGATGATACAGATGATCAAGATCGGCTTTTCATTCTGGCGAAAGACTTGTAGAAAACCTAAACCCAATACGATGATTTCAAACTTTTTGATGAAAAAATTGATTCTGCTCTCACTTGCAGTTTTTTTGAGCGGGCTGCTGCATGCCCATACTTTTGACGAGCCTTTTTGGAACCAGCAGTTGCCTGTTGATGTGAGGGTACGCGATCTTGTGTCCCGCTTAACAACTGATGAAAAGACCGGGCTGCTGGTAGAGACCTCGCCGGGTGTGCCCCGTTTGGAGGTTCCCAAATACCTGATGGGCAACGAAGCGTTGCACGGAGTGGTACGTCCGGGAAAGTTTACCGTGTTTCCGCAGGCAATCGGCCTGGCGGCGATGTGGAACCCGGACTTGCTGTACCGAATCACCGATGCAATTTCGGATGAAGCACGAGGCCGGTGGAACGAACTGCAACACGGCAGGCTCCAACATGACCTGTACAGCGATCTGCTGGTTTTCTGGTCGCCCGACCTGAACCTGGCACGCGATCCGCGCTGGGGACGCACGCAAGAGACTTATGGCGAAGATCCTTTTCTGGCATCGCGACTGGGCGTGGCGTTTGTGAAAGGGCTTCAGGGCAATGACCCCGATTACCTGAAAGTAGTGGCCACACCCAAGCATTACACGGCTAACAACGAAGAGCATAACCGCTTCGAATGTAATGCCCTGTTTTCGGAAAGGTCATTACGCGAATATTACCTGGTCCCTTTCGAATACGCGGTCAAAGAGGGAAAGGCGGTCTCAATCATGTCGGCCTACAACGCCATTAACGGGATGCCCTGCACGATCAGTAAAAAACTGTTAACAGATATTCTCCGGAACGAATGGGGCTTTAATGGCTACGCGGTATCCGATTGCGGCGGTCCTTCATTGATTGTTGACAGACATCATTATTTTCAGACTTACGATTCGGCAGCCGTTGCCTGCATCCAGGCAGGTCTCGACCTGGAATGCGGTACTTTTGTCTACCGGGATTATCTGAAGGTTGCCCTGGATAAAGGATGGATCAAAGAATCCCAGATTGACACGGCGGTGTCCAGGGTGTTAAAGGCCCGTTTCAGGATGGGCGCCTTTGACCGGGACCTTTCCGCCAACCCGTACAACCGGATTTCCCCTTCCGTTGTGGGCTGTGAAAAACATCAGCAGCTTGCACTGGAAGCGGCCCGGCAGTCCATTGTTTTACTTAAAAACAAAAACAGGATACTTCCGCTCGACCGGTCAAAGCTCAAAAAGATAGCGGTTTTCGGGCCAAATGCTGCCAACTGTGTATTTGGCGATTACAGCGCAAAGGAATCGGCGAACGAACCGGTCAGTGTGATCCAGGGCTTGGAAAGCAAACTTGCCGGCAAAGCAGAAATCATCCATTATCCGTGGACGAATAAGTATGATCAGGAGTTTGTAATTATTCCCAAGGAATACCTTCGGACTGAGGATGGAGGAAAAACAGGGCTTTCGGCCGAATATTAC
>CAZANK010000742.1:0-1850 GCA_964486235.1 uncultured Prolixibacteraceae bacterium
CGCACTTCGTTTATCCGTTTTTTATAGGACAACCGGCCGATGATCGCGCGATTTGGAACAGAAGATTATGCACGGGAACTTTGGGCAGGGATTGCCAGCCTGATGACTGGCAGCCACCTGAAGCTGGGACACGAATTTGGCATGGAGGTAGTTGAGGCCCGCTATAGCTTTTTTAATTATCGTAAAACAAAAATGCACAGCAAGAGCCAGATAGCCAAAACAGTACCATTCGTTCCCTGCGCGTCCCCCATAAAAAAAATCCACTTAATGTCAATTAAGCAGATTTCTGGTAGTCCCACCGGGAATCGAACCCAGATTTACAGTTTAGGAAACTGTCGTTCTATCCGTTGAACTATGGAACCAGTTTTTAGGACGCCGGGGTTAACCCTTCCGGAGCCGAACTTTGGGCGGTTCATTTCGCGCACAAAGCCGCTGCAAAAATAGGAAAAAGCCGGGTTATTCAAAACAAAATTTTTCGGCAATTCGGGGAGTCTTTTTTTCAGGGTTTGGTATTGAATTTTTCATACCCTCATTGGGGTCTCCGTTTAACAGTCAGTTTACAAGTCTTGCCGGGTTAATGTTTTTAATCACAATGTTTTGCTTTATTTTTGCGCAGGAAGATGCGTAGAAACATTTTAAATTAACTAAATTCGAACGCCCGTTGTTTGTTGTAAGAGGGCTTAACTCTACTTTTGTGGTGCCTTTAAAAAAACAGTAAAATTTATAAATATAAACAGTTATCCTATGAGCAATTTTCTGACTGTCGCTATCGGAAGGAAGTTTATTGTAAGCATTTCAGGAATTTTTCTGATGCTGTTCATCTGTGTGCATCTGGGAGCGAACCTGTTGTTGATTTTTGACGACAGTGGTGAATTATTCAATCAGGGTGCCCATTTTATGGGGACAAATCCGTTTGTCAAGGTCATGGAGCCACTTCTGGGCCTTGGTTTTTTGGTCCATATTATTTTGTCGCTGTATGTCAGTTACAAAAATTACCGGGCCAGGCCGGTACGGTATGCCGAATCCAATGCCGCTTATTCGAGCAGTTGGGCTTCGCGCAACATGCTGATATTAGGCGCGCTGGTTCTCGTTTTTCTGGTCATTCACCTGATGAATTTTTATTACATCATTAAGTTTAATGCCGAATCGATGCCGGAGACCCAGGTCGGCGGTGTGGCGATGCACGACACCTACACGCTGGTGGCCGGGCTGTTTAAGGCGAGTATGTTGTACAATGCCGTATACATCCTGGGCGCTGTTTTGCTGGGACTGCATCTCAGTCATGGTTTTTGGTCATCGTTTCATACCATCGGGTTCAGCGATAAGAATTGGATGCCCCGGTTGCAGGTTGTGGGACAGGTTTTCGCGGTGTTGATCGCTGTCGGTTTTTCGGTCATTCCGTTGTATTTCATGATTAAATTTTAATGGGGAAACAGATTATGAGCGTCATTAATTCAAAAATACCTGAAGGGCCGCTGGCTCAGAAATGGACGAACTATAAGGCAAACCAGAAGCTGGTGAACCCTTCCAACAAGCGAAAGATTGATGTGATTGTGGTCGGGACCGGTTTGGCGGGCGCGGCGGCCGCCGCATCCCTGGGAGAAATGGGATTTAAGGTAAAGAATTTCACGATCCAGGATTCGCCGCGCCGTGCGCACTCCATCGCCGCGCAGGGGGGGATCAACGCGGCCAAGAATTATCCGAACGACGGGGACTCGGTGTACCGGCTGTTTTATGATACCATCAAGGGTGGCGATTACCGTGCCCGCGAAGCCAACGTCTATCGCCTGGCGGAAGTGAGCAATGCCATCATCGACCAGTGCGTGGCGCAGGGTGTTCCTTTTGCACGC
>CAZANK010000743.1:0-1846 GCA_964486235.1 uncultured Prolixibacteraceae bacterium
AGAAACAGGAACGCTCGACCAAACAGTAGTTTTCGTTCTGTCCGATCACGGTGGTTTCGATAAATCACATGGAGGTACGCATCCGGATGAAATGATTGTTTTTTTTAATTTAAGGGAAAGGGGTAAAAAAAGGCTACGATATGAAACACCCGGTTTTTACCTACGATCTGGCCCCAACGGTTCCTGGTTGTTTGGGTTTAAACTAAACGAATGGGTAACAGGAAGACCATTAATAAATGCTTTTTCAAGATAAGACTAATGGATTAATTATCATGCGAACACCTTTTTTTATATTGATATTTTTACTGACTTACTCATGCGTTTCAGTTTTTTCTCAGGAATCACAACTGGAAGGTTTTGTTTTTATTAAAGGAGGAACATTTCTAAGCGGGGATGTTGTTATTGATCCTCAGCGAAAAGAAGTCCGGATAGATGATTTCGAAATGCTCGATTATGCAGTTACCAACGCAGAATACAAAAAATTCACCAATGCAACAGCTTATAAAACCCCACATCATTGGATTAACGGTAACATTCCTGAAGGCAAGGAGGATTATCCTGTCATCTTTGTAAATAGGTTCGACGTGGATGAATATTTAAAATGGCTTTCCGGTAAAGATGGGAAAGTATATCGTTTGCCAACTACTGTTGAATTTGAATATGCTTCACGAGGTGGGTTGAAAGATAAAAAACACCCTTGGGGTGATGAAAGTCCTGAAGGCAAAGCCAATTACGATCCAGGATCGAACCGGAAGTACGATCACTGGCAGGAATTTATACAACCAGCCCGATCAAACAAACCCAATAAATACGGTTTATATAACATGGCCGGAAATGTCTGGCATCTGACAGTAAACCTGCTCGACCCGGCAGTTACACCTTTCAAATACAGGATAACCAATGTCCCGACACTGGAAGGAAGCCGCATGGGAGGTTCATGGGCGCGAGGCATGGAATATTTACGTTGTGGAAACCAATCTGAGTTATCATCCGGGGTTCGTCATCCCGATTTGAGCTTCCGCCCAATACGTCAGCCCAAAGGAACGGATTGGCACATTCAGCCACGCAAACTGGATGCTGTCTCCGTCGGCGATGGCCGTGTTCTCTTGAGTTGGGCACTTTTATCAGGCGATCTGAAAACAACCCGGTTCAATATTTACCGCTCCGATTCGCGCAATCATTCCGGCTTTTTGATCACCAAAGAACCCGTTTCAGGAACTACATCCTATATGGATGAAAACCGGGAATCGGGCAAAAGGTATCATTATTACATCCGTCCGGTTGATTTAAAAGGAAAGGAAGGTTTAACTTCTGAATGGACCGGTATCACTGTCGGAGAAACAGAGAATTCAGTCGTTGTTACCTTCAAACCGGTTTGCAAACCCGGCGCTGTTGTTCCTGTCTTTGGCGACCTTGACGGCGATGGGACAATGGACTGTGTCATCCGGCTCGGAAACGGGAATTATGAAATGACACAGGATCCGGGTATTCCCGTCCAGATGGAAGCATTTTCATCGTACGGGCGTTCCTTGTGGCGGAAAAATATTTGTCATCACGATCACTGTTACGGAAGCGCCAACAACGCGCCATTCAATGTTTGGGATATGGACGGCGACGGAAAAGCCGATGTGATCACCCGTATCCAATTGGGCGATTCAGTGTTTGTAGCTATTTTGGATGGGATGACCGGCGCCGTGAAACACAAAACCCCTTGGCCACAAATGGCTACCGATGATCAACGGTCATCCACCCGTATCCATCTTTCGATTGCCTATCTTGATGGTATACATCCGTCAGTGATCACCCAGACAGGACTATACGAAAATGAGGTATTTGTGGCTTTTGA